>JBFGDW010000329.1:0-3833 GCA_041580435.1 Candidatus Polarisedimenticolia bacterium
CACGTGGGAGGGAGCTACACCTACACCGACACCGAGGCGGAGGGCTCTCCGGCCGGCTTCGGCCTGTCGCCGGGCTCGCGCCTCCTTCGCCGACCACGCCACAAGGCGGCCCTGGACCTGGCGGGACGCTTCGCCTCCGGGCGTGGCCGCGCCACCCTGGGCGGGGTCTACGTGGGGGAGCGCGCCGACATCGACCCGGTGAGCTTCGCGGTGGTGGATGCCCCTGACCACGTGGTGCTCAACCTGGCGCTCTCCTACGACCTGCCCCGGGGCGTGCGACTCTTCGGGCGCGTGGACAACCTGCTGGACGAGGAGTACCAGGACGTCCTGGGCTTCGGCACCGCCGGCTTCTCCGCCTACGGCGGGGTGGCGTTCCGGTGGCAGGCGAAGGACCGCGCAGGGCGCCGGCTCACTCCCTGAAGCCGTCCGTGGCCCGGACCAGGGCGTCGGTGATGCCCGGCTCCGAGGCGGAGTGGCCGCCGTCGGGCACCCAGATCAGCTCGCCGGCGGGCCAGGCCTGGTGCAGATCCCAGGCGGCGGCCGGTGGGCAGACCATGTCGTAGCGCCCCTGGACGATGACCCCGGGAGTGCGCGCCACCTTCCCCATGTCCCGCAGGAGCTGCCCGTCCTCCAGGAAGCAGTCGTGGACAAAGTAGTGGCACTCGATGCGCGCCAGGGCCACCGCCAGATCCGGGTCGCTGAACATCTCCAGCTCCTCCAGATCGGGCACCAGGCGGCAGGCGCCCCCCTCCCACAGGGACCACGCCACGGCGCAGGCGGTGCGCTCCTCCGAGGCCGGGCCGAAGAGGCGCTTCCGGTACGCCTCCAGCAGGTCGCCCCGCTCGGCCGCCGGGATGGGCGCCAGGAAGCCCTGGTAGCGATCCGGGTAGAAGCGCGCGGCCCCGTCGGGGTCGTAGAGCCAGGCCACCTCCCGGCGCGTCCCCAGGAAGATCCCCCGGAGCACCAGCTCGGTGACCCGGCCAGGGTGGGTCTGGGCGTAGGCCAGGGCCAGGGTGGAGCCCCACGAGCCGCCGAACACCAGCCAGCTCTCCACGCCACAGTGCTCACGCAGCCGCTCCAGGTCGGCCACCAGATCCCAGGTGGTGTTGTGCTCGAGCCCGGCGAAGGGCCGGCTCTTGCCGGCGCCCCGCTGGTCCAGCAGGACGATGCGGTAGGCCCGAGGATCGAAGTAGCCCCGGTGCTTGGCCTCGAAGCCGCCACCGGGTCCGCCGTGGAGGAAGACCGCTGGCTTGCCATCAGGGTTGCCGCACTGCTCGTAGTGGATCTGGTGGCCGTTCCCCACGTCCAGCCAGCCCGAGTCGAAGGGATCCACGGGGTCGTACAGCGTCCGGCGCTCGCTCGCCATGCTTCCTCCCTGGGTGTCAGCGCCTGCGGTTGAGCAGCGCGTACTTGCGTTGCGGGTCGTTGGGGCCGCTGCCGATCTCGGTGACCAGGCCGCGCTCCACCAGGTTGCGCAGCCGCGTGCGTGTGGCCCTGTCCGACAGCCCCACCTGCGCGGCCACGGCGCTGGTGGACAGGGCCCCCTGGGCGGCCAGCAGATCCAGGATGATCTCGTCCTTGCCCTCAGCCAGGGGCTCGGCCACGCGCACCGTCTCCAGGATCACGCGGAAGCTGAGACCCACCTCGCGCAGGACCGGGGGCGGCAGCCCCGCCTCGGCCATGGCCCGGCGCATGCGCCCCACGCCGCTCCCCCACTGCTCCACCAGCCCCAGGGCGAAGAAGACCCGGCCCAGCACCCGGTTGCGCAGCCGGCTGACGCCGTGATCCAGGTCCGGCAGGGTGAGGCCGGGTGGGAGCAGCCCCGGGCTGGTGATCTCGGCGCGGTCGTCGTGGAGGGCCAGGCGGATGGGTGCCCCCCGCTGACTGTAGTCGGCGTGCACCACGGCGTTGACCAGCGCCTCCCGCAGCGCCACCGGCGGCACCGCGTGCTCGTCGGCCCGCCGCAGCCCGGAGATGGCGCTCCCGCGGGTGAGGTTGCGCAGGGCGAAGGCCATGGCCTCCTCCACCGCCGACGGGAGATCCCCTTGGAGCTCGGCCCCGTCCAGGATCACCGCACGATCATTGCCCCGGAAGCGGGCAGCCTGGATCCAGGCATCGGGGAAACGCTCCAGGCGGCGCCGGCCGAACAGGAGCAGCCCGCCGGTGGTGGGATGGAGGTCCTCTCCCTCCCGGGCCAGGACGCGCAGCTCCAGGAGATCCGCCTCGGTGACCGTCCGGCCGGCGCGGGCGAACGCCCGCTCCATGCCCGGCCGGTCCAGATCCTCGGGGGAGGCGTCGGCGCAGATCTGCTCGTCGAACGGGCCGCCCTGGGCGCGGCGCCGCAGCTCGCGCACCATCTCCTCGTCGGCCTCCCGGTCCTCCACCCCGGCCCTGATCAGGACGCGCCCCTCTCCCGAGGCGGTGACCAGGGCGTAGGGGGGCTGGGGACCGGGGTGGACCCGGACACAGACCAGGTGGGTCTGGCGCCAGGGATGGACCTCCACCTCCACCGGCGCGCGGGGGTGGACGCCACGGGCGAGCCAGCGCTCCAGCCGCTCGGCCAGGGCCAGGGGGTCGGTCACCCCGCGGACCTGCCGGTCGGCCGGATCCACCCCCACCAGGATGGTCCCGCCGGCGGCGTTGGCGAAGGCGACCACGGTCCCCAGGAGCTCTCCCTTCTGGAGGGCATCCCTCTTGAAATCCAGTGACTTGCCCGGATTCTCACGGAGCAGGGCCTGGGGGTCCATGGTCGGCAGATTACTCGGAAGCCGGTCGGAAGTCGAGCCTTCCGGGCTCGCTTCCGGGTCGGCGCCCCGCTCGGCGCCGGGCGGTCCGCCGCAGCGCCTGGGGGCCGGGGCTCTTGCCTCCCCCCAGGCCCGGCGCGCTAGGCCAGGAAGCGCTCGGTCTGGTGCCGGATGATCTCCCCCTCCCCCATGAAGATCACGTCCTCGGCGATGTTGGTGGCGTGGTCGGCGAGGCGCTCCAGATACCGGGACGACGACAGCAGCGCGATGGCGCGCTTCACCGTGCTCGGGTCGGCCGTCATGACCCCCTGGAGGATGTCGAACATGCTGCGGTTGGCCTCGTCCACCTCGTCGTCACGGGCCAGAACGTCCCGGGCCAGTGTCATGTCCTGGCGCACCAGGGCGTCCAGGCTGTCGCGCACCATCCCCCGCACCTTGTCGGCCATGGCGGTGAGATCCAGGGGGGTGGCCAGGGGGGTGTGGCGGGCCAGGTAGCGCGCCCGCTCGGCGATGTTCACCGCCAGATCCCCCATCCGCTCCAGGTCGTTGTTGACCTTCAGGCAGGTGATGATGAAGCGCAGATCCACCGCCACCGGCTGGTGGAGGGCCAGGAGCTTGAGGCAGTCCTCCTCCACCTGGACCTCCTTGTCGTCGATGCGGCCGTCGGCGTCGACGACCTCGGCGGCCAGGGCGGCATCCCGCTTCACCAGGGCGTTGATGGCCTTGTTGGTGGCCTCCTCCACCAGGGATCCCATGCTCAGGATCTCCTCCCGGAGGCGCTCCAGGTCGCGCTGCAGGTGGGCGGTCATGGCCCTACTCTAGCCGATTTGCCTAGAAGTCCACCTGGAAGCGGAGCATCACGGCCGAGAACTCGTCGTTGTCGGGGATGCCGCCCCGGTTGCTCAGGTCGGCCTTCACGTAGTTGAGCATGAAGCGGGTGTTGGGGTTCAGGTACCAGTTCACCCCGAGGGTCAGGTCCTTGAGCTCGCCCCCGGCGATGGCCGCATCGGTGAGATCCAGGGTGGAGTAGCGCGCCGCAAGCTCCCAGGCGCCGGCGCCCCCCTTGCCGAAGTTCTTGCCCGGCTTGAC
>JBFGDW010000330.1:0-3791 GCA_041580435.1 Candidatus Polarisedimenticolia bacterium
CTGCCGCCGTCGCCAGTACCGATGTAGAGCATCCCATCCGGGCCGAAGGCGATCATGCCGCCGTTGTGGGTGCTGAAGGTCGGGTGGGAAAAGATGATCACGTTGGCCCGGCTGGCCACGTCGGCCAGGTCGTCGCTGCCTGTCGAGCGCAGGTACCGCGCCACGACGTTATTACCCAGCGTGTTGGTGTGGTAGATGAAGAACTGCCGGTTGGCGGCGTAGTCCGGGTGGAAGGCCAGCCCCAGGAGCCCCTCCTCGTTGCCACCGGGGACGTCGGCGGGGGAGCGCACGATGGTGTTGATGTCCAGAAACGGTGTGGGGAGGAGCACCCCGTCCTTGAGGATGCGGATGCGCCCGTCCTGCTCCAGGATGAACAGCCGGCTCACGTCCCCCGGGGGCGAGACGGCCAGCGTGGGACGGACCAGGCCGCTGGCCACGCGCACCGTGGTGAGCTGGGTGCCCACGGCGGGGGAGATCCCATCGCAGACGCCGGCCGGCACCGGGGGGGGCCAGCACAGAAGAGCGCCGGCCATCAGGCCGAGGGCCGTCCGGCGGGCCAGGCGCGTGCGCGGTACGCCGGTCCGCAGAAAAGCACCGCCTTCGCCTGGCTCGCGGCGGGAGCGTCGCAGGCCGGGGCCGCCGCTCACCAAAAAGGATTGAATTCGCTGCATCCTCGCGCTCCCCTGGCCAGTTTCCTGTTCCCCGGTTCATAATACCGTCGATCATGGCATCCCGCATCACGAATCCACCTGATGGCGGCACGCGCGCGACCCGGAGCGAGCCGCTGCGCCAGATCATGGCCGAGCACAGGCGGTTCGACCATCTGCTCCTGCTGCACCAGACGCTCCTGGTGGAGGGCCGCCCCCATGAGTCCCGCCTGGCCCTGGCCCGCTTCCACGCGGCGCTGATGGGGCACATGCGCGGCGAGGAGGAGGTCATCCTCCCGTTCTACGCGGAGCGCGCGGTGGTGGCGAAGGGCGGGAACCCGGAGTACTTCGAGGCCGAGCACCGCAAGCTGCGCCGGCTCCTGGAGGAGAGCCTGGCCTGGATGGGAGCCTGGAGCGGCACGCCCTGGCCCGCGTCGGAGGTGGTCTTTCTCATCGAGCGCGAGAAGGTGTTCAAGGAGGTCATGGAGCACCACGACGAGCGGGAGGACCACTTCCTCTATCCCGGCATCGAGGATGCGGCCGGGGAGGTGGAGGTGCGCGGCCTGGCCGAGCGCTTCTGGGAGGTGGCGCGGCAAGAGGAGGAGCGCCGGCTCGCGGCACTGGCGGAGGAGGGAGGACCTTTCGGCGTGAAGGATCCGGATCCGCGCGGTGCGGCGTGCCGGGCCGCGGGGCTGGCCTGCGGCTGGCTCGCGGGCATCTACGAGGCGCTGGTGGTGGGGGAGGAGCGCTTCCGGGGCCGCGCCCCCTGGGGCAAGGCGCTGGAGAAGGTGCAGAACCTCCGGCGGCGACTGGAGGAGAGGGCGCCGGCCGCTGCGGGCACTGCCGCCGAGATGGATCGCCTCCTGGGAGAAGCCGTGGACCTCATCGAGGAGATGACGCCCCTCAAGAGGTTCCCGGTGCAGAGGGTGGCGGAGGCCCACTCGGCCTGGCACCTGCTGCGGGCGGCGCGAAGGGCGGCGCAGGCCGCGGCGGGCGGTGCCCGGTGACCTCCCCGGGTCCCGAGGATGGTCTCCCCCCCGGGTACCGCATCCTGGAGCACACCGCCGACTTCGCCATCGCCGGGCAGGGGCGCGACCTGCCCGAGCTGTTCGCGGTCATGGCCAGGGGGCTGTTCGCGCTCATCTGCGACGTGGAGGCGGTGGAGGCCAGGATCATCCGGGCCGTGAGCCTGCCGCCGGGGCCACACCCGGATCTTCTCCACGCCTGGCTGCAGGAGCTCAACGGGCTTCACCACGAGCACCGCGAGGTGTACGGCCGCTTTCAGGTGCGCCTGGGGGAGGGCGGGCTGGAGGCCGAGGCGGCCGGCGAGGCCAATGATCCCGGCCGCCACGCCATCCAGCACGAGGTGAAGGGGATCACCTGGCACGAGCTGCGGCTGGAGGAGATCCCGGGCGGCTGGCAGGCCCACGTCCTGGTGGACGTCTAGGGGCTGTCCGGCTCCTCGGCGTCCAGGCCGGCGGCGGCGCCGTGGCGTGCGGCGCTGACGGCCGCCACGCACAGCCCCACCACCGCGGCGAAGATCGCCAGGCCGGCCAGTGTGAGCCACCCCTGGGCGTCCTCCGGCCGGAGCAGCGCGGCGAGGGGTCCGGCGAAGGAGAACGGCTCGCCCGGGTTGCGGCGCACGTTCCCCAGGGCGGTGAGCAGCGCCGATGCGCAGGCTCCCAGCCCCAGGGCCAGCGCGCCGCCGGCGACCCCCCGTACCGCCAGCGCCCCGCTGGAGAGCGGCTCCAGGGAGACCGGGGGGCGCACGGTGAAGTGGGGCTCGCGCGTCCCCAGGGGGACAAAGCGCTGCAGCAGCAGCATCCCCGGGATGCCGGCCAGCAGCGTGAGCCAGAAGAACGCCTCCCACCCCAGGGCGTGGACCACGAAGCCGGTGATGGGGCCCGCCACGATGCGCGGCAGGCTGAACAGGCTGGAGAACAGGGCGTACTGGGTGGCCGAGAACCGCTTCTGGGTCATGCGCAGCAGCAGCACGCCGAAGGCCCCCATCCCCATGCCGCTGGTCAGGTGCTCGAAGCTGATGGCGCCGTACATGAGCGGCCGGTGGACCTCGCCCACGCGCGCCAGCAGCACGTACCCCACGTTGGAGAAGATCTGCAGCGCTCCGAACAGCCACAGGGAATGCCCCAGCCCCATGGTGGTGGTCAGTGCGCCTCCCAGGAAGACGCCGGTGAGGGTCGCTGCCAGTCCCACGGTGGCGAAGGCGATCCCCCGATCGAAGTCGGAGTACCCCATGTCCACCAGGAACGGCCGCTGCAACGCCTGGCTCAGGTTGTCGGCGAACTTGTAGAGGAAGACGAAGGCCAGGATCTGGAGCGCCCGGTCCCGGGCCAGGAAGCCCAGGAAGGGGAGCCAGATGGCCTCGCGCATGGTGCGCGGCGCATGGGGGACCCGGGGCGGCTCCGGCGCCTTCCAGGTGACGATCATCATGGGCAGGTAGAGGGCCGCCAGCCCGGCGTTCACCACCGGCCATCCCACGTCGGCTGCCATCGTGATGGCCACGCCACCGGCCACCAGCATCCCGGCCCGGTAGACGGCGGTCCGCGCCCCCACGGCCACCCCCTGCTCCTCGGGGCGCAGCACGTCCACGGCGTAGGCGTCGATGGCGATGTCCTGCGTGGCGGAGGCGAAGGCGATGGCCAGGGCCAGGGCCGCCACCACCCAGGGGGCCTCGGGGTGGTGACCCACTCCGGCCAGGCCCAGCGTGGTGGCGAACAGGCCGATCTGCGCCACCAGCGCCCAGCCGCGTCGCCGCCCCATCCCCGGCGGGTGGTAGCGGTCCATGAGGGGCGACCAGAGGACCTTGAACGTCCACGGCGCCTGGGCCAGCGTGATCAGGCCGACGACGCGAATATCCACCCCAGCGCTGCGCATCCAGTCGGGGATGGCGATCCAGACCAGTCCCAGCGGCATACCCGAGGAGAAGGACAGCAGCGTCACCGACGCCGTCCGCCACGACGTCATGGCCAGGTAGAGGCTCTCCAGTGTGCCCGGGCGGCGCGGTGGCGGCGATGGCGCGGAGGTGCTCATGCGGCGGCGAGGCTAGCATGGTGCCCGGCCGCCTTCGGTGCAACAGATCCGCCGCCGCCTGCGGCTCAGCCCTTGAGCGGCGAGGCGGCCAGC
>JBFGDW010000331.1:0-3787 GCA_041580435.1 Candidatus Polarisedimenticolia bacterium
ATCACCGAGGCGGGCTCGAAGAAGCGCGCCTCCCTCCACGTGGCGTCGGGGGCGGACGGACTGGCCGTTCACGATCCCGGCGGGCTGGAGGTGCTCGAGGCCGGTCCTGGGGCGTTCACCGCGGCCCTGCGACGGGAGCGGCACACCCTCAAGCGCGCCCTCACCGATCCGCGCCTGTTCAGCGGCATCGGCAACGCCTACTCCGACGAGATCCTGCACCGGGCGCGGCTGTCTCCGTTCAAGCTCACCGACAAGCTGGGCGCGGAGGATGCGGCGCGCCTGCACGCCGCCGCCCGGGAGGTGCTCGGGGAGTGGACGGCGCGGCTGCGCTCGCAGGCGGGAGGCGGCTTTCCGCGCAAGGTCACCGCCTTCCAGCCGGAGATGGCGGTTCACGGCCGCCACCGGAAGCCCTGTCCCGACTGCGGGGCGCCGGTGCAGCGGATCGTCTATGCCGACAGCGAGGCCAACTACT
This sequence comes from Candidatus Polarisedimenticolia bacterium, assembly GCA_041580435.1. Taxonomy (GTDB): domain Bacteria; phylum Acidobacteriota; class Polarisedimenticolia; order SMYD01; family SMYD01; genus JBFGDW01. Next base: position 473 of record JBFGDW010000331.1, read on the forward strand.
GCGCGGGCTGCCAGACCGGCGGGCGCCTGCTGGCCGACCGGGCGCTGTCACGGCTGCTCAAGGACGACTGGCCGCGCACGCTGGAGGAGCTGGAGCTCCGCCGGGCCGGAGGCTCCGGGCTCAGCGGCCGGCCTCCGGAAGGGGAGTGAAGGCGAAGCCCAGGCGCTCCAGGACGGCCTCCTTGCGGTCCTCGACCTCCTGCCGGTCGCGCCCCCCCACGTTGACGATGCCGTAGCGGGAGCTGCGCCCGTCCTCGTTGCTGCAGAAGTCGGCCAGGACCTGGCCGGCGGTGCACTCGAGCCAGATCTGGGTGCCCGGGAAGAGCGCCCGGGCGGCGGCGACGCCCTCGGGGCCGGGCGCGCGCTCCACCCGGCTGGGCTGGTAGATCCGGAGGGGAAAGCTGGAGGCGCACCGGCTGACGCCCCGCCCGGATCTCCGGCCGGGATCCTCGCCGCAGGCCAGATCCAGGAGCCGGACGTAGCTGTTGACGCCGTCCACCTTCTGGTAGAGGTCACCGAACTGGCCGCAGATGCGCGGGTTCACCTCGATGAGGCCGATGGCGCCGGTGGCGGTGTCGAAGATCATCTCGATGTTGAAGAACGCCTCGTCCAGGCCGAGACGCTCCACCACGCGCCCGGCGATGCCGGCCATCCGCTCCTGCACCGGGGGCGGGAGCGACGAGGGGTAGTCGAAGCGCGCGAAGCTGCCGGTCTCCGGGTGCAGGACCGAGTCCACGATGCCCAGGACGTGAACCCTGCCGGCATGGCGGTACCCCTCCACCGTGACCTGGATTCCGCGCAGCAGCCCCTCGGCCAGGAACCAGCTGCCATCCACCTCCAGGTCGGTCAGGCCGCGCACCAGCCTGTTGAAGATGGCCACGTAGGCGGTGCGGAACTCCTCCACCTCGGGCCGCCGCAGGAAGGCCTCCAGCTCGGCGGCACTCTCCACGCGACGAGCCATGATGGAGAAGGCCCCCTTGACCGGCTTGACGAAGCAGGGGAATCCGGTGGCCGGGGGCGGGCCGCCGGACCGCACCAGGTCAAAGGGGGGAGTGGCCTCGGGCGCAGCCTCCCGCTGCGCCAGGCGCGAGTAGTACTTGTGGGAGGCGCGGATGACCCGCTGGGGAGGGCAGCCGGGCAGGCCGAGGCGGGTGGCCAGGGCGCCGGCCACCGTGGCGCCCGGGTAGTCGCTGGAGCTGGTGACGCCGTGGATCCTCCCCCGCCGGGCCTCGGCCTCGGCCTCGATGAAGGCCAGGGGGTCCAGGTCCCACGGGCAGTCCTCGTCGCTGGGCTCGCTCCACAGGATGCGATACGCGTCGCGCCAGTCGTCCTGGCATGCCGCGAGCTGCTGCCGGTCCCAGGCATTGGGAAAGACGAAGAGCACCGTGCGCACGGGCCCACCATGGCACATCCCATGCGCGCCGGCCAGACGCCTCCACGTGCGCCTCCGTGAGGAACGCCCGGCCTGCATCCCAGGCCGGCGCGGACAGTACAATGCCCTCTCGCCCACGCCTGGAGGCTGCATGCGGATCGTCCAGACCTTCCCCCACCGCGTCGAGGAGGTGGAGAACCTCTGGATTCCCCTGGGCGATGGGACGCGTCTGGCCGCCCGCCTCTGGCTGCCGGCGGATGCCCGCCGGCGGCCCGTGCCGGCGGTGGTGGAGTACCTCCCCTACCGCAAGCGCGACGGCACGCGCTGGCGCGACGAGCCGATCCACCGCTACCTGGCCGGGCACGGCTACGCCGCCCTGCGCATCGACCTGCGCGGCACGGGCGATTCGGACGGGGTGCTGGCCGACGAGTACACCGAGCAGGAGCTGGCCGACGGCGAGGAGGCCCTGGCCTGGATCGCCGCCCAGGACTGGTGCGACGGTGGGGTGGGGATGATGGGGATCTCCTGGGGCGGCATCAACGCCCTGCAGGTGGCCGCGCGCCGGCCGCCCGCGCTGAAGGCCGTCATCAGCGTCTGCTCCACCGACGATCGCTATGCCGACGATGCCCACTTCATGGGCGGTTGCCTGCTCAACGAGAACCTGATCTGGGGGGCCATCCTGTTCACCTACGCCGGCCAGCCGCCGGACCCGGACATCGTCGGGGAGCGCTGGCGGCGCATCTGGCTGGAGCGGCTGGAGGCGCTGCCCCTCTATCCCGAGATCTGGCTGCGCCACCAGCGCCGGGACGCCTACTGGCGCCACGGCTCGGTGGCCGAGGATTACGCCCGCATCGGCGTGCCAGTGCTGGCCGTGGGCGGCTGGGCCGACGGCTATACCAACGCCGTGCCCCGCCTGCTGGCCGGACTGAAGGTCCCGCGCAAGGGGCTGGTGGGGCCCTGGGCCCACGTCTACCCCCACGAGGGGGTGCCCGGCCCCGCCATCGGCTTCCTGCAGGAGACCCTGCGCTGGTGGGATCACTGGCTCAGGGGGCGCGACACCGGCATCATGGACGAGCCCATGTACCGGGTCTGGATGCAGGACAGCGTCCGGCCGCGGTCGTTCTATGCCCACCGCCCGGGCCGCTGGGTGGCGGAGGAGATGTGGCCTTCACCGCGGATGGAAGAGCTGCGCCTGGATCTGCTGGGCGGGGGGCGGCTCCAGGTGGCTGCCGGCGGCGGCAGCTCCGGCAGCGTCAGCTCCGGCGGCGACGGTCCCGACGGAGCTCAGGAACGTCGCCTGACGGTCAGCTCGCCGCTGGGCGTCGGCGGGGCGGCCGGGAGCTGGTGCGGCTTCGGCATCGAGGGGGAGCTCCCCGGTGACCAGCGCGAGGATGACGCCGGCTCTTTGGTCTTCGAAACCGAGCCGCTGGCGGAGCCGCTGGAGATCCTGGGGGAGGCGCGGGCGCGGCTGGCCCTCGCCGCCGATCTCCCCCAGGCGATGCTGGCGGTCCGCCTCAACGACGTGGCGCCCGACGGGTCGGTGGCGCGGGTCAGCTACGGGCTGCTCAACCTGACCCATCGCCGAGGCCATGAGCGGCCCGAGGCGCTCATCCCCGGCCGGGAGGAGGAGGTGGAGGTCTCCCTCAACGACGCCGCCCACAGCTTCGCCCCGGGCCACCGGATCCGCCTGGCCCTCTCAACCGGCTACTGGCCCATGGCCTGGCCCTCGCCCGCCCGCGCCCGGCTCACCCTCCGGACCGGCGCCAGCTCGCTGCTCCTCCCGGTGCGCCCGCCGCGGGAGGCGGATGCGGCGTTGCCTCCCTGTTCCGGGTTGAAGGTGACCACGGCCATCGCCGCCGGAGCACCGTTGTACGTGATCGTGCCGGAGACAGGCGCTGTATCCGGGAAATCACCCTCTCCGCCACCGCACCCTACCAAGCCCAC
>JBFGDW010000332.1:0-3760 GCA_041580435.1 Candidatus Polarisedimenticolia bacterium
CCCCGGCCACCAGCCCCAGGAGGGCGGAGCGGGTCAGGGTGGCGGCGAGTCCCGCCACCCCCAGCAGCGCCGCCAGCCGCCCGAGCCAGATGCCCGGTGCGCCGCGCACCAGCGGGTCCAGCCGCGGCCAGGGCAGGCCCTGCAGCACCCCGATGAGCAGCACGCCCGCCAGCGTCATGTGGTGGCTGTAGGGGCCGCGCACCCGGTGCAGCAGATCGCCGTCCCACCACAGCCCCCACTCCAGCACGGCCCAGCCGCCCAGCAGGCCCGCCTGCGCCAGCAGGAGGCTGCGCACGATCCGCCGCCGTGGCGGTGTGAGCAGGGCGGTGGCCAGTGGCGCCACCACCCACATGAGGCTAGACGCGGTGGCCCGCAGCGCCACCTCCCGCAGGGGTGCCGCCCAGGCGGAGACCAGGCTCCAGCCAGCCAGCCCTCCCAGCAGCGCCGTCAGGACCGGGTCGGGGCGCAGCCGGTGGCGGTGGGGGCCCACCACGAGCCGCGCGGCCCAGGCCAGCCCCGCCAGGGCCACCGCCGTCTGCATGGCGGTGATGCTGGCAGCCGCCGCCACCGCCGCCAGCAGCAGCCACCAGGCGACCTCCCCCTGCCCATCTCGCTCCACGCGCCACCTCACGCCGCGCCGGCATTCTAGGCCGTTTGTTATAATCCCGGGCCTGGCGGCCAAGGCCGCGCCTGATCTTCCTGGAGCACGGCATGCGGATCTCCATCATCATCGTGACCTGGCGCGCGCCGCGGCTGCTCCGGCGCTGCCTGGCCTCGCTGCGGCGCCATGCACGCGGCCTGCCGGTCACGGTGGTGGACAACGGCCGGGATGAGCCGGCCGCCGGCCGCCTGCGGCGCGACTTCCCGGAGGTGGCCTGGATCGACCCGGGCCGCAATACCGGCTTCGCCGGCGGCTGCAACCTGGGCCTGGAGGCCGGGGGCGCCGACCTGACGCTGTTCTTGAATCCGGACGTGGAGGCCACGCACGGCTCGGTGCAGGCCCTGGCCGCCACCCTGGCCGCCGATCCCGGCGCCGCCCTGGCCGGCGGGTTGCTGGTGGATGGCGGCGGACGTCCCCAGGCGCGCTACGCGCCCCGCCCCCTGCCGTCGGTGGCGGCCCTGGCCCGCCGCGCGCTGCTCCCCGACCTTGCGGCGCGCCGGCGGCCCGCCCGCCTCGCGCCAGGAGGCACGCCGGTGGCCGTGGAGCAGCTGGCCGGCGCCTGCCTCATGGCGCGGCGCGACGCCCTGCAGGCGGTGGGCGGGTTCGACCCCGGCTTCTGGCCGGTCTGGTTCGAGGACGTGGATCTCTGCCTGCGCCTCCGGCTGGCAGGGCACCGGATCCTGCATGTCCCCGCCGCCGTCTTCCGCCACCAGGGAGGCGGCTCGGTGGCACGGATGGAGCCGGAGGCCCGGGCCGCGGCCTGGTATGGCAACCTGCACCGCTACACCCGCAAGCACCACGGTCCGGCCGCCGCCGCGCTGGTGCGGGCCTGCACTCTCCCCGGCTCCGCATTGCGCCTGGCGGCCACGCTGGCCGGGGCTCCGGGCGAGGGGGGTCGCGCCCGCCGCGCGGCGGCCTGCGTGCGCGTGGCGGCCAGGAGCGTCGGCGGGTGGCCCAGCGCGTCGCAGTCCACGTCCTGACCCACAACTCCCTGCGGTGGCTGGGATCCTGTCTGGAGGGGATCGCCAGCCAGACCCGGCGGCCGGACCGGATCCTCTTCGTGGACTGCGCGTCGGGTGACGGAACGCGGGACTGGCTGGCGGCCCGCGCCGCCGGACCGCCCGCCTTCGACCTGCTCCTGCTGGACGAGAACCGGGGCTATGCCGGCGGGCACAACGCCGGGCTGGCGCGCCTGGACGCGGAGCTGGTCCTGCTTCTCAACCCTGACGTGCGCCTGGAGCCCACCTTCCTGGCCGAGGCGGTGGCCGCCATGGCCCGCCACCCCCGGGCCGGGTCGGTGGGCGGGAAGCTGCTCCGGTCCGATGATCAGCTCCGCCCGCTGCCCGGCCCGGTGCTCGATTCCACCGGCATCGTCATGACACGCACCCAGCGCCACCTGGACCGCGGCGCGGGACTGCTGGACACCGGCCAGTACGAGCGGGAGGAGGAGGTCTTCGGCGTCTCCGGCGCCGCACCCCTCTACCGCCGCGCCATGCTGGAGGACATCGCCGTGGGCGGGGAGATCCTGGACGAGGCGTTCTTCGTCTACCGGGAGGACGCGGACCTGGCGTGGCGCGCGCGGCTCCTGGGCTGGTCGGCGGTCTACGCGCCGGCGGCCCGGGCCGCCCACCGCCGCCGGGTGACGCCGGAGAACCGCCGCTCCCTGCCGCCCGCCCTCAACCGGCACGCGGTGAAGAACCGTTTCCTGCTGCGGCTCAAGAACCAGACCGCCTCCAATCTCTGGCGGACCTTCCTTCCCGGGCTGTGGCGCGATCTGATGGTGGTGGGCTACGTGGTGCTCCGGGAGTGGACGTCGCTGCCCGGGTTGTGGCAGGTGGCCCGGGAGCTGGGGCCCACCTGGAGCAAGCGCCGGTGGATCATGTCCAGGCGGCGGGTGTCGGGCTGGGCGGTGGACCGGTGGTTCGTGGGCCGTGGCGGCGAAGCCTCCCCACGCCTGCCCGCCGCCTCGTGATGGGCGGCGAAGCGCACGGGCCCCTGCGCCTGGCCATCCTGGGGACGCGCGGCGTCCCGGCACGCTACGGCGGCTTCGAGACCTTCGCCGAGCAGATCGCCTCACGCCTGGCCCGGCGAGGCCACCACGTCACGGTCTACCGGCGCAGCCGCTATGCCCAGGGAGACCTCCCTGGCGTGGAGATCGTCACGCTCCCCGCCGTGTACACCAAGCATCTGGAGACCGTGAGCCACGGCCTGCTGTCGGTCCTCCACTGCGCCTCCCGGCGCCCCGATGCGGCCCTGGTGTGCAATGCCGCCAACGCTCCCCTGCTCCCCCTCCTGGCCGCCGCCGGGGTGGCCACCGCACTCAACGTGGACGGCATCGAGTGGCAGCGGCGAAAGTGGAGCGCCGTGGGACGGGGCGGCCACCGGCTGGGGGAGCACCTGGGGGTGGCCCTGGCCGACGCGGTGATCACCGACGCACGGGTGATCCAGTCGTACTACCGGCGCCGGCACGGCGTGGAGACCGTCTTCATCCCCTACGGCGGTGACCTGGAGCCGCCGTCCTCCTCCACGCTGCTGCGGGAGCTGGACCTTGCCCCGGGTGCCTATGATCTGTGCGTCTGCCGCTTCGAGCCGGAGAACAACCCCCTCCAGGTGGTCCGGGCCCACGCCCTGCTGGATGCCCCGCCGCCCCTGGTCATGGTGGGGGGCGCCCCCTACGCCCGGCGCTACGTGGAGGAGGTCAGGCAGGCGGCGGGGCCGTCGGTCCGCTTCGCCGGGTTCCGCTTTGGCGAGGAGTACCGCCAGCTCCTGTTCCACGCCCGGCTGGTGGTGTACGCCGGGGAGGTGGGCGGGACCCATCCGGTGCTGCTGGAGGCCATGGGAGCGGGCCGGCCCGTGCTGTACAACGACACCCCCGAGAACCGGGAGGCGGTGGGACGGGCCGGCGTCCCCTTCCCGTCAGGCGGTGGGGCGGCCGGCCTGGCGGCCGCCTGGGGGCGCCTGTCCGGATCCCCTTCCATGCAGGTGGCCTGTGCCCGCCGGGGCCGGGCCCGGGTGGAGGCGCGCTATCGCTGGTCGGCGGTCACCGACGCCTACGAGGGCCTGCTTCGCGGGCTGGCGGCCCGGCGCCAGGTCAGGGCG
>JBFGDW010000333.1:0-3757 GCA_041580435.1 Candidatus Polarisedimenticolia bacterium
GGGTTGCGGGCCGACCCGACCATCCGGGCGGCGCAGGAGGTGGCGGCGGCAGCGGCCGGGGCGGCGCCGCCCGGGTCGCTCCTCGGGACACAGCCGGATCTGGCCTTCCTGGCCGGCCGCCCGTTCCGCCTGCTGCCGGTGGGCCCGGCGGCGACGGTGCACGATCACGCCCTGGCCCAGGGGGCCGCGCTCCTGGCCCTGGAGGGGGAGCGTGACGCGCAGCTGCGGCCGCACCTGCCGGAGCTGGCCGCCGGCGTGGCGCCGCCGGGGTTCCGCCTGATCCATGCCCAGCCCGATCCCCGGGGCGGCTGGCTGCGCCTGTACCAGGTGGAGCCGCGCCCCGGGATCCCCACGGGAGAGCCCCCCGCCGGCGGCCTGCTGACCCCGCCCGCGGCGCAGGCGCCGGCGGAGCCTGCGCCGTGAGCGGTCCTGTGCTGCTCATCGGCGGCGCCGGCTTCGTCGGCAGCCACCTGGCCGACCGGCTGGCGGCGGCGGGGCGTCCCGCGCGCGTCACCTCCCGACAGGGACGCTGGCCGTGGGGCGCGCCACCGGCCGGCGTGGAGATGGCCCCCCTGGACCTGACCGGCGCGGATCGCGACGCGCGGCTGGACGCGCTCCTGGCCGACGCCTCCGGCGTGGTGAACCTGGCCGGCGCGCTGCTGCGGCCGGGCCGGCCGGCGGCGGCGTACCGCGCGCTGCACCGGGACGGCGCCGCGGCGGTGGCGGCGGCGGCGCGGCGGCGGGCGGAGCGCGGCGCTCCCCTGCGCCTGGTGCACGTGAGCACCACCGGAGTGCTGGGCCCCACCGGGACCGAGCCGCTGGACGAGACCGCTCCGCCACGGCCCCGCACCCTCTACGAGATCACCAAGCTGGAGGGGGAGGAGGAGGCGCGGGCCGCGCGCGGTGGCGGCCTGGAGGTGGTGACGGCCCGGCCGGGGCTGGTCTACGGTCCCCGGGACCTGCACCTGCTGGCGCTGTTCCGGTCCATCGCCTCCGGCACATTCCGGTGCATCGGCGGTGGCAGGGCCTTGTGGCAGCCCATCTTCGCCCCCGACGTGGCGCGGGGGCTGGCCGCGGCGCTGGATGCGCCGGGGGCCGACGGCCTGGTGGTGCACCTGGCCGGCGCCGAGACGGTGAGCGTGGCCGGTTTGGCCGAGCGGATCGCGGCGCTTCTGGGGACGCGCGTCCGGCGCCCGGGGCTGCCGCGGCCGCTGGCCCTGGCGGCCGGAGCCGTGCTGGCGGCGGCCTGCGCGCCGCTGGGGCTCACGCCTCCCCTCACGCCGGCGCGGGTGCGGACCCTCACCGAGCACCGCCGCTACGCCACCGGCCTCGCCGCCCGCCGCCTGGGCTTCGCCCCGGAGGTGGGGCTGGAGGAAGGGCTGGCCGCCACCGTGGCCTGGTACCGGGAGCGGGGACACCTTGACTGAGCCCATGGTGAGCGTGGTGGTGCCGGTGCTCAACGCCGCCGGCGAGATCGGCCGCCTGCTTCAGTCGCTGCTGGCGCTGGACTGGCCGCCGGAGCGGCTGGAGATTCTGGTGGTGGACAACGCCTCCACCGACGGGACGCCCGGGGTGGTGGCCGACCACCCGGTGCGCCTGCTGCAGGAGACGCGTGTGCAGAGCTCCTACGCCGCCCGCAACACCGGCGTGGCCGCTGCTCGGGGCGAGTGGATCGCCTTCACCGACGCCGACTGCGTCGCCCGGCCCGACTGGCTGCGCCGCCTGCTGCTGCCACCGCCGGGGACGGAGGTCGGCGCCGTGGCCGGCGAGGTGCTGGCCCTGGAGCGGACCACGCCGGTGCAGCGCCTCATGGAGCGCCACGGCTTCATGCAGCACGCGGTGACGCTCCCCCACAAGCAGCTCCCCTGCTTCTCCACCGCCAACGTGGCGGTGCGCCGCGACCTCCTCCTGCGCCTGGGCGGGTTCCGGCAGGACGTGCGCTACTTCGCCGACATGGAGCTGTCGTGGCGCCTGCAGATCAGCGGCGGGGCCCGGATCCTGTTCCGGCCGGAGGCGGTGATCCTGCACCGCCACCGGCGCACCTGGGGGGAGCTGTGGCGGCAGGCCTGCCAGCACGGCCGTGGCGTGGCGTTCATGCGCCGGGAGTACCCGGATCACTACCGCATCAGCCTGGCCGAGCAGGCGCACCGCGTGGGCGGGCTCGCCCGCGCGGTGGGCCGGGCGCTCACCGGCGGCGGAGGTGAGGTGGGCCGTCCGGGCGGCGGTGAGGCCGTGGCCGGCGGCGCAAGCGGCGCCCGTGCGCCGCGCCGCGAGGGAGATCCGGATCGCCTGCTGGCGCCCTTCTTCCTGGCGCTGTGGTACGCGGGGCTGCTGACCGGCTACCTCATGGGGCCGGCCCGCAGCACACCCCCCGCCAGTGAGGAGACCGGCGCCAAGGGCTGAGAGGCAAGGATCACACCGGGCCGGAAAGCGCCTCCACCTGCCGCGCCAGATCGAAGGCCGACTCCACCCGGGAGCGGGCACGCCGCGCCCGCTCCCGGCGCGCCGGCAGCGGCTCCTCCAGGGCGTCGGCGATGGCCTCCGCCAGCCCTGCCGGATCGTCAGGCGGCGCCAGCCAGCCGGTGGTTTCGTCCACCAGCTCAGGAATGCCCGACACCTTCGTCGCCACCACCGGCACGCCGGCGGCCATGGCCTCCACCAGCGCCACCGGCAGGCCGTCACGATCGCCGTCGGCGGCCACCCGGGAGGCCAGCACCAGCAGGTCGGCGTCCCGGAGCAGCTCCTGGGTGGCGTCGGCGGGCTGTGGGCCGTGGAAGGTGACGCGGCCGTCCAGCCCCAGGGTGCGCACCTGCCCGACGAGATCCGCGCGCAGCGGGCCGTCTCCCACGAGGCCCAGCTCCAGCCGCCAGCTCCGGCGCGCCAGGGCCGCCACGGCCTGGAGCAGGAGGGCATGCCCCTTCTTGGGGACCAGGCGCGCGATGCACAGCAGGCGGGCCGGCTCGGCGGGTGGCGGCGGCTCGCGGTAGGGGAAGGCCGCCAGGTCCATGCCGCAGCGCAGCAGGCGGACCCGCGCCGGATCCCCCCCCTCCTCAGCCAGGATGGGGCCCAGGTGCTCCACGTTGGCGGCGGAGACGGTGTAGACCGCCTCCGCCGCCGCCATGTTGGGCGCCAGCAGGAACGGATCCTGGTAGATGTCGTAGGCGTGGGCGGTCAGACGGTACGGCACCCCGGCCAGAACGGCGGTGTAGCGGGCCAGTGCCGCGGCGTCGTTGGCGAAGTGGGCATGGAGCCGGATCTCCCCGCCCGGCAGCAGGCGGGCCGCCCGGCGGGCATGGAGGGCCAGGCGCAGCGCCCGGGCCGCCGGGCGCGGCCGCCACCTCAGCCGGCGCAGGTCGCCGGTCACCGCGCGGCGCAGGGCCGAGGGGTGGAGGGGCCGTGGCACCTCAGGGGCCGGCGGCAGGGGGAGGCGGCGGCCGCCCGCCGCCAGGTAGCGGACCGGTGGCAGCGGGTCGCCGGCGGCGGCGACCATCTCCGCCCCCCTTCCCGGCCCCAGGGCCAGGACCCGGACCGGGACGCCGGCGGCGGCCAGGGCCCGCATTTCCCGCAAAATGAAGGTCTCCGACAGCTCCGGGAAGGTCCGCAGGACGTAGACCAGCGTGGTGTCGATGGCTGTCTCCGGGAGCGCCGCCCCCGGTGGGGCCGGCGCGGCCAAAGCCCTTCGTGTACAATCCCTTAACGCCAGCGGCCGGCCGTGCCGGTGCGCCTTGACAGGACGCCCGGGTCCCCGGATATTCTA
>JBFGDW010000334.1:0-3749 GCA_041580435.1 Candidatus Polarisedimenticolia bacterium
ATGGCGACAGGCCCGCCAGATTCTCGGCCGTCAACAGGTTCCACATCCGCTCCGAACCCGCCACGGTGATCCGGTTCCCGCCGGGGGCGATGGCAAAGCTCTCGGCCATCACGGTGGCCTCCATCCGCACGAGGGTGCGCATGGTCGGCGACGTGTCGGTGGCCTCGGGGTCGAAATCCTGCACCAGGATGGCCGAGCGCCCCTCCCCATCCTCGGCGGTGAAGGCCAGGCGGCGCCCGTCGGGCAGCCAGCGCACCCGCCCCCGCGCCGCCTCGGTGGTGAACAGCTCGATGCGGAATGGCAGCACCGCGCCGTCCTCCACCCGGGCCACGCGAATGTCCACCTGCCCGGCACGGGCCGTGATGGAGTAGGCCACGTGGCGTCCGTCGGGCGAGATCTCGGGCCACTGGCAGGCTCCCGGCACGATGCGGCGGGCCTCGGTGCCGTCGGACCGGATCTTCCAGATGCCTGGATGGTCCGGATGTCCTGAGTTGTACACCAGCCACTCCCCGTCGGGCGTGGCGGTGGCGTTCTCGGCGTCGACGCCGTCCCGGGTCACCTGCCGGGCCTCGCTTCCGTCGGCGTGAGCCATGTAGATCTCGAAGTTGCCACCGCGCCGGGAGGTGAAGATCAGGTGCCGGCCGTCGGATGTGAAGGCCGGATCCCAGTCGTCGGCCGGGTGATCGGTCAGCCGGCGCAGCTCGCCGGTCCCCATGACGCGCACCCAGATGTCCAGGTTGCCGGCCCGGTTGGACGAGAACGCCAGGATGCGGCCATCGGGGCTGTAGACCGGCTGACGGTCGATGCTAGTCCCCTGGGAGAGGATGGCCGACAGCTCGCCCGCGGCGTCCAGCGTGTGCTCGGACAGGTTCTGGCGCACGTTCACACCGTCCATGACCAGGTGGCCGGGGGCCACCAGGTCCATGACACCCGTCAGGCTCGGGCTCCACAGGAGGAGGGTGGAGGCGCCGTCGTCCAGGCGCTGGCGCACGATGCGGCTCGCCCCCAGGTTCACCAGGGTCGAGCCCAGGGCCACCGAGGTGACGGCCTCCCCCTGGGCATAGACCACCTCCGCCCCGCCGGAGACCCAGACCACCGATGAGATGTCACCCCCTTCCACCGCCGGTTGCAGCTCCCGGGTCTCGCCCCCTGCCACCGGCATGAGGGCCACGTATTTACTGGTCCCCTCCGACAGGCCAAAGTTGGTGGCGGAAGTGGCGACCCAGCGTCCATCAGGCGACACGCGCGGGGAGAAGAGCGCCACGTTGTCGATGGCGCCCAGCAGGCGAGGCTCTCCCCCCTCCACCGGCACCATGAGCACCTGGCTGGCGGTGCCCTTGTCGGTGGACACGATGCGGACGAACGCCACCTGCCGGCCATCGGGGGACCAGTCCCCCTCCCAGACGTCGGTCACCACCCGGCGCGGCTCGCCTCCCAAAGCCGACACGCGGTACAGGGAGCTGACCCGGCCGTCCAGGCGGCTGAAGAGAATGGTGCCACCGTCGGGAGAGAAGCGCGGCGAGCGATCCGGTCCCTCGGTCAGGGCCACCTCGCTGCCACCACCCACCTGGCGCAGCCAGACCCGCGGCCTCCCGTCCCGGTTGGAGATGAACGCCAGCGTGCGCCCGTCGGGGGCGGCCGAGGGCTGCAGGTCGTACCCCGAGAAGGTCAGGGTGGTCAGCTTGGCCGGGTCCGGAGGCGGGCCGGACCGCGGCGCGATCCACCCCCCCAGCCAGGCCAGCGCCAGCCCGGCCGCCAGTCCGGCCAGGGCGACGGCGGCCAGCGCGCCGGGGGACCGACGGCGCGCGCCGGGGTCCGTCGCACCGGTTTCTCCCACCGTCGGGGCCGCCAACAGGTGCTCCCGGAGCGCCCGGAGGTCCCTGGCCAGGTCCAGCGTCGCCGCGTAGCGCTCCTCCGGGTCCTTGGCCAGGCAGCGCTCCAGGATCCACTGCAGCGGTGCCGGCGCCCGCGGCGCGCCGCGGTCCAGGCGCTCGGGATCGTCCCCGATGATGGCGCTGAGGGTCTGCACCGGTGTTTCGCGCTGAAATGGATGCCGGCCCGTGATCATCTCGTGCAGGATCAGCCCCAGGGCGAACTGGTCGGAGGCGTGGCCCACAGTCCCGCCCCGGGCCTGCTCGGGAGACATGTAGGCAGCGGTGCCCATCACGATCCCCGGGCCGGTGGCAAGGGCCGCCGCCGTGGGGAGGCCCGACAGCGCCCCATCGCCCGCTAGCTGCTTGGCCAGGCCGAAGTCCAGGATCTTGACCAGGCCCTCCGACCCCACCATGAGGTTCTCCGGCTTCACGTCCCGGTGGATGATCCCGGCGGCGTGGGCACGGGCTAGCCCGGCGGCCACCTGCTCCCCCACCTCCAGGGCCCTGCGCAGCGGCAGCGGCCCGTCCTCCAGAACCGCCCGCAGCGTGCGCCCCTCCACCAGCTCCATCACCAGGTAGAGGGTCGCGCCGGACTCGCCGATGTCGTAGATGTGGATGATGTTGGGGTGGTTGAGAGCCGACGCCGACCGCGCCTCCTGCTCGAGGCGCGCACGGCGGCCCGGGTCCGCGGCGACATCGGCCGGGAGGATCTTCACGGCCACCTCCCGGCCCAGCTTGGGATCCCGGGCGCGGTAGACCTCGCCCATGCCGCCGGCTCCCAGCGGGGCCAGGACCTCGTAGGGACCCAGGTGGCTGCCTGGCGCCAGGCTCATGCACGCATCGTATACGATTCCCCGGAACCGCTTACCTTCGCTATACTGGACTGCATGCCGCGCGACGCCATCGCCGTCCTCGATTTCGGCGGCCAGTACGTCCACCTCATCGCCACCAAGATCCGCGCCCTGGGCGTCTTCGCGGAGATTCGCGAGCCGGACGATCCGGTGGACAGCTTCCGCCGCTACAAGGGGATCATCCTGTCGGGCAGCCCCTCCCTGAGCGCCCGGGACGAGGACAGCGGCTGGAGCCGTGGTGTGCTGGACCTGGGGCTGCCGGTGCTGGGGTTCTGCTTCGGCCACCAGGAGATCGCCAAGCATGCCGGCGGCGCGGTGGAGCACACCCGGCGCGAGTACGGCCCCGCCACCCTGCACATCCAGGCCGAGTCCACACTCTTCCAGGGGCTGTCCCCCACCGAGCTGGTGTGGATGAGCCACGGCGACACGGTGACCCGTCTCCCCGAGGGGTTCGTGGAGCTGGGCTACTCCACCGGCGGGGCGCGCAGCGACCTCCGCCACTCCAACGCCGCCATCGCCTCCGAGTCGCGGCGCCACTATGGCCTCCAGTTCCACCCCGAGGTGGATGACACCCCCTGCGGGGGCCGCATCCTGGAGAACTTCGTCCTGCGCATCTGCGGTGCCCGGGCCGACTGGTCGGTCGGGGATCAGGTGCAGGAGCGGGCCGCCGCCGTGCGGGAGGAGGTGGGGGAGCGGGACGTGGTGCTGCTGGCCTCCGGCGGCGTGGACTCCACCGTCTGCGCCCTCCTCTTCAAGGAGGCCCTGGGGGCCGGGCGCCTGCGGCTCCTGCACATCGACAACGGCCTCATGCGCAAGGACGAGAGCGCCCAGGTGGTGGCCTCCCTGTCCGCCCTGGGCCTGGGGAACAGCCTGCGCCACGTGCATGCCAGCGCCGAGTTCCTGGCCGCCCTGGATGGCCTCACCGATCCCGAACAGAAGCGCAAGGCCATCGGCGACACCTTCATCGCGGTCTTCGAGCGGGAAGCCCGGGCCATGGGCCTGGACGGCGCCATGCTGGGCCAGG
>JBFGDW010000335.1:0-3738 GCA_041580435.1 Candidatus Polarisedimenticolia bacterium
AGCCTGTCACCACCGCCGGGACGAGAGTGGCGGACCAGGAACCCGCGCGGGATCCTGCCGGCGCGCGGGCCTGCGGCTCAACGAGCAGCCAGAGACGGGGAGCGCCGGCCAGCCAGATCAGAGGCGGGACGGCGTCACCGACGAGGCTGAACAGCATTACGAGCGCAGCGCAGCCCGACCAGAACGGCACCCCGGATCCGGTCCTCAGGCGCGCGGCGCAGAAGTAGCCCGCGGGACCCACCGCCAGCAGGGCCAGCATGAAGCGACCGACCAGGGAGGCCGGACCGAAGACGGGGAGGGCGGCCAGCTGGGGAGCCGCCACCCACGCTGTCCCCCCCCCGGCCGCCGCCACGGCGGCGGGTAGGAGCCGGCCCAGCAGGCCAGCCGGAAGCGGCGCGCTGCCGGCACCGAGCGCCATGGACAGGGCCAGGGCGGCCAGGGGAACCGGGTCGAAGCCGGTGGGACGCCCCAGTGGAGGCGCCGCCACCGCCGCCCACGCCAGGGTCTGGGCCGAGGCCACGGCGGCGCCCGCCAGCACCGCCCAAGACGCGCTCGTGCGGGCCTCCGCCGACCGCTCCTGCCCCACCCCACGCTCCTTTCCCACTGCGCGCGGCAATCCTAGTGATGCCGGATGCCAGTGTCAATTTTATGCTAAGCTCCGCCGTCACAGCATCTTGCGGAGGGTTCATGAAGATCCGCTTGCGCTGCCCTGGCTGCCAGCAGGCGTACAGCGTGGACGGTCAGCAGCTGGGGGAGCGGAGCGCCCCCTTCGTCTGCCGCCGCTGTGGCATCTCCTTCCATGTCGGCCCCGACGGGTCGGTTCAGGCCACCGTTGCGTCCTCCTCCGGCCAACCCCCCGGCACGGTCGCATGCCCTGCCTGCGGCCACCAGTTCCAGCCTGGAGGAACCACCGGTGCCGCGCCGCCCGGACCGGCGCGCCCCACGGTGCTCGTGGCCGAGGACACCGCCTACTTCCGCGAGCTGGTCAAGGAGACGCTGGGCGACCGCTACCGGACCATCCTGGTCTCCAGCAAGGCCGACGCGCTGGCCGCCCTCCGGCGCGAGAAGGTCGATCTTCTCCTGCTGGATCTCAGCCTGGACGACGACGTGGATGGCCGCGAGGTGCTGCGGGAGATGGGCTCCAAGCCGTGTCCCATCCTGATCTTCACCGCACGCGACGAGGAGGACATGTACGGCGACGTGTGGACCGAGCTCAAGCGCCTGGGTGCTGACGACATGCTCATCAAGGGGATGAACGTGGAAGAGAACCTGCTGCGTAAGATCGAGCACCTGCTGCCGGAGCGCCCGTGATCGACCTGAAGCTGCTGCGCGCCGATCCTGACGCCTTTCGCACCGCCCTGGGGCGGAAGCGCTACCAGGCCAGCGACCTGGACCGGGTCCTGGAGATGGATGCCCGGGTGCGTGGACTGCGCGTGGAGATCGAGGAGCTGCGCGCCGCCCGCAACGCCGCCTCCAAGCAGATCCCCGGCGCCGCCGGCGACGAGAAGGAGGCGCTCCTGGCGCAGATGAAGGAGGTGGCGGCCGATCTCAAGGGGCGAGAGCCCGAGCTGCGCCGCCTGGAGGAGGAGCTGGATGGGGCGCTGCGTCTGATCCCCAACCCTCCCGATCCGTCGGCTCCCGACGGGGCGGGAGAGGAGGCCAACGTGGTGGTGCGCACCGTGGGCGAGCCCACACGCCACCCGTTCAAGGTCCTGGATCACCTGGACCTGGGCGAGGCCCGGGGGTGGATCGACGTCAAGCGCGCCGCCCGGGCCTCGGGCGCCCGCTTCGCCTACCTGCTGGGCGAGATGGTGGACCTGGAGCTGGCCCTGGTGCGGTTCGCCATGGACCGGCTGCAGGCGGAGGGGTTCCGCCCGGTGGTTCCTCCCATCCTGGTGCGCGAGGCCGCCATGTACGGCACGGGCTTCTTCCCGGCCGACCGCAACGAGATCTACAAGATCGAAGGAGAGGACGCGTACCTGGTGGGGACCTCGGAGGTCTCCCTGGCCGCCCTCCACATGGACGAGATCCTGGAGCCCGGGGAGCTGCCCCGGCGATACGCTGGATTCTCCACCTGCCTGCGCAAGGAGGCCGGCTCCTACGGCAAGGACACCCGCGGCATCTTCCGCGTGCACCAGTTCGACAAGGTGGAGATGTTCTCCTTCTGCGCGCCCGCGGACTCGCCGGGCGAGCACGAGAGGATGCTGGCCATGGAGGAGGGGATCCTGCAGGCCCTGGAGATCCCCTACCGGCTGGTGAACGTCTGCACCGGCGATCTGGGCGCGCCCGCCGCCAAGAAGTACGACCTGGAGGCCTGGCTGCCCGGCCAGGAGGCTTACCGTGAGGTGACGTCCTGCTCCAACTGCACCGACTTCCAGGCCCGCCGCCTCAACGTGCGCACCCGCGAGGATTCCGGGCTGCGGCCCCTGCACACCCTCAACGGCACCGCCGTGGCCGTGGGGCGCACGCTCATCGCCCTGATGGAGAACCACCAGATGGAGGACCGCCGCATCCGGGTCCCCGCGGCCCTGCGCCCCTATCTCAGCGGCCGGGAGCGGCTCTAGGCAGGCTTTGAGCGGCGACTCCCTTCCGCGCCCGGCCCGCGGCCAGCCGCGCCGCCGTCTCCTGGCGCTGGCCTTCGGCGCGCTCCTGCTCCTGGCAGCCGAGGCGGGCCTGCGCCTGGCGGGTTACGCCGGCCCCGGGGACCGGCACGACCCCCTGGCCGGGTTCGCCGGCGCGGAGCCCCTGTTCGTCCGCGCCCGGGACGGGCAGGGGCAGCCGGTGTGGACGCTGCGCCCGGACCGCCGCGGCGCGTTCAACCCCGTCTCCTTCCCGGCGGTGAAGGACCCGCAAGCGGTGCGTCTGTTCTGCCTGGGCGGCTCGTCCACCTTCGGCTTCCCGCTGGACGCCTCGGCGTCGTTCTGCGCCGCCCTGGGGCGCGATCTGAGCCAGGCTCATCCGGACCGGCGCTTCGAGGTGATCAACTGCGGCGGCATGTCCTACGGCTCCCGTCGGGTCCTGCACGTGCTGCGGGAGGTGGCCGGGCTGCAGGCCGACGCCCTGGTGGTCTACATGGGGCACAACGAGTACGTGGAGCGGCGGTTCTTCGCCCCCTTCCTGGAGGAGCCCGCCTGGCGCCGGCGCCTGCGAGCGGGCCTGGCCCGGATTCGCCTTTACGTCGCGCTCCGCAGGACGCTGGCGCGACTGACGCCTGCCTCCGGGGGCCGCGGCGCCCAGGACGACTTCTTCGGGGTCGGCCCCCTGCGGGACGATTCCAGACGCCTGCCGCGCAGCGCCGCCGAGGACCGGCTGGTGGCCGGGCAGTTCCGCTTCGCCCTGGACGAGATGGCGGCGGCCGCCGCCCGGGCCGGCGTGCCGCTGCTGCTGGTGAGACCCGCCTCCAACCTGAGGGACTGGTCTCCCGAGGCCTCCGAGTGGAGCGAGGCCCTCCCCGAGAGGGAGCGCCTGCAGAGGGACCGGGCCTACGCCGCGGCCCAGGCGGCCTGGCAGCGAGGCGACGCCGCCTCCACCCAGACCGCCGCCGACGCCGTGTTGCGCATCGATCCCCTTCCTGCCCAGGCTCACGTCCTCAGGGGGCGGGCGCTGCTGGCCACGGGGCACCGCGACGAGGCGCTGGCGTCGCTGGAGGCGGCGCGGGACCGGGACGCGGTCCCCATCCGCATGCCGGGCTTCCTGGGTGAGGCCATCGGCGAGGCGTGGGGCCGGCTCGGTCTCGTC
>JBFGDW010000336.1:0-3735 GCA_041580435.1 Candidatus Polarisedimenticolia bacterium
GCGCCACCGGCGCCGGGCCGTGCGGCGCATGGTGGCCGGCCGGCCGGTGTGGGTCGTGCCGGTGGGACTGGCGGCGGGCTGGGAGCTGGTCCACGAGGACCGGGTGGTGGTGGTGAAGGAGATCCGCACGGTGGAGAAGGACGGCGTCCGGCGCGAGGTGGCAGTGGTGGCCGGCGCCGACGGCAAGACCGAGGAGGTGGAGATCCTGCGGGAGGACACCGCGGAGAACCGCAAGGAGCTGCGCGGCAGCGTGCTGGCCGATGACGACCGGACCACTCCGGCGGTGGAGTCTGAGGAGGACGACGAGGGCGAGAGGCGTTGAGCCTGGAGCCCGGCCAGCGGCTCGCCCACTACATCGTCGCCGGGAAGATCGGCGAGGGGGGGATGGGCGTGGTCTACCGGGCCACCGACACCCGGCTGAACCGGGAGGTGGCCATCAAGGTGCTGCCGCCGGCGCTGGCCGGTGACGCCGACCGTCTGGCCCGCTTCCAGCGGGAGGCCCACGTCCTGGCCTCCCTCAACCACCCGGGCATCGCCTCCATCTACGGCCTGGAGGAGGCAGGGGGCGTCCGTGCGCTGGTGCTGGAGCTGGTGGAGGGACCGACCCTGGCGGAGCGGCTGGCGGCCAGTCCGCTCCCGCTGAACGAGGCCCTGGAGATCGCCCTCCCCATGGCCGAGGCGCTGGAGGCGGCCCACGAGCGCGGCATCATCCACCGGGACCTCAAGCCGGCCAACGTGAAGATCACACCCGGCGGGGCGGTCAAGCTCCTGGATTTCGGCCTGGCCAAGGCGCTCGAGGAGGAAGGCGACGCGGGGTCCCAGGATGCCTCCCGCTCTCCCACGCTGACCGCGGCCGCCACGCGGGCTGGCGTGATCCTGGGCACGGCCGCCTACATGAGCCCGGAGCAGGCCCGGGGCAAGCCGGCGGACCGGCGCGCCGACATCTGGGCCTTCGGCGTGGTGCTCTACGAGATGCTCTCCGGCCAGCGGCTCTTCGAGGGCGAGACCATCTCCGACGTGCTGGCCGCGGTCCTGACGCGAAAGCCGGATCTGGACACACTGCCGGCGGGGACACCGCCGGCCATCCGCCGCCTTCTGGATCGGTGCCTGCAGCCCGATCCGCGCCGCCGCCTGCAGGCCATGGGCGACGCCAGGGTGGAGATCGACGACGCGCTGGCGGGGCGGAGCCACGAGACTCCCGCGCCTTCTGCTGTCGCGCCGGCAGCCGGCAGGACGGCCCTCGCGCCCTGGCTGGGGTGGGCTCTGGCCCTTGCGGCGGGCGCCGCGGCGGGCTGGCTGGCCCTGCGCCCCGCCAGCGAGGTGGCGCCGCCGGTCCCGACGGTGAGCGCCAGCCTGACGGCGCCGGAGGGGGCCGCGTTCGAGCTTGGCCACGGCCTGGCCCTGTCCCCTGCGGGCGACCGCCTCGCCTTCCCGGCCCGGGGCGCCGACGGTCTGCGCCGCCTGTGGGTGCGGCCACTGGATCGCGCCGGCGCCCGCCCCCTGCCCGGCACCGAGGGCGCCCGCTTTCCGTTCTGGTCCCCCGACGGCCGCTCCCTGGGCTACTTCGCCGATGGCAAGCTCAGGCGGATCGAGGTCGATACGGGCCTGCAGGAATCCCTGGCCGACGCCCCCTGGGCGTTCGGCGGCGCCTGGGGGCCGGCCGGCGACATCCTGTTCCAGGATGCCGGCGGTGACGGCCTGCTGCGGGTCCCGGCCAGCGGCGGGGTCCCCTCACAGGTGACCATGCCTGCCACCCCCGGGGATGCCCATCTCTGGCCCTCATTCCTCCCCGACGGACGCCACTTCCTCTTCCTGGTCCGGATCTATGGACGCGAATCGGCCACGGCGGAGATCCAGGTCGGCTCCCTGGACGGCGCTCCGCCCCGCACCCTGGTGGAGTCCAACTCCAACGCCCTGTATGCCCCACCGGGCTACCTGATCTGGTGGCGCGGCGGAAACCTCAGGGCCCAGCGGCTGGACCTGGACACGTTCAGCCTGGTGGGCGAGCCGGCTCTCCTGGCATCCGACGCCGCCTTCGACGCCCGCATCGGCCACGCGGCCTTCAGCCTCGCCGGCGGCGTGCTGGTCTACCAGCTCGGCGGCGCCACACCGGGCAACGAGCTGGCCTGGCTGGACGCGGAGGGGAACGATCTGGGCACCGTCGGACCTCGTGGCAGCCTCTACTCGCCGCGCCTCTCCCCCGATGGGCTCCGCATCGCCGTGGACATCAGCGACGAGACCAACCGGGGCGACATCTGGACCCTGGACGCCGTGCGGGGCTCCGCCACGCGACTGACCAGCATCCCCGAGGACGAATCCGCGCCCGTCTGGTCTCCCGACGGCAAGGAGCTCCTGCACTTCTCCAACAAGGGCGGGCAGCTCAGCGCCATCTACCGCAGGCCGGCCCGGACCGGCCCTGCCAGCGACCTCCTGCTGGGCGATCCCGAGGCGAAGCTCCGGCCCCTGGACTGGACCTCTGCCGGGCTGCTCCTGGTGGCGCGGGAACAGGGGGGCCAGTCCGACATCCTGGTCTACGACCTCGAGGAGAAGGCCTGGACCCCCCTGGCCTCCTCATCCTTCAATGAGATCGATGCCCGCTTCTCTCCCGACGGCGGGATGGTGGCCTACACCTCCGACGAGACCGGGCGCGAGGAGGTCTATGTCCAGACCTTCCCCGGCGGCGCCGTGCGCCTGCCCGTGTCCCCCGCCGGCGGCAAGTGGCCGGTCTGGGGCCCCAGGGGAGACACGATCTTCTTCAGGGCTCCCGATAACAGCCTCATGGCCGTCCAGCTCCAGGGGGGCACCCGGGACGAGGGCTCCGGCCTGCGGGTGGGAACGCCGCGCCCGCTGTTCCGCGCCGACATCAAGGAGCATTCCACCTCGGCCCAGTACGACACGGTGGACGGCCAGCGCTTCCTGGTGAACCGGGAGGTGGGGGCCGCCACCACCGAGCCCCTGGCCCTGATCCTCAACTGGGCCGCAGCCCTTGCGGCCGCCGGGGGCCCCTGAGCCGTCAAGTCCTTCAGGGCCGGCTGCCCGGACGCCAGAGCATCTTCCGGATCTCCGCCAGGTGCTGCTCCTCCTCGGCGATCATGGAGCGGCTGTACTCCTCCAGGGCGACGTGCCTCCCCTCGGTCTGCCCCAGGAGCTGCCGGTAGAGCGCCAGCCCCTCCTCCTCGTGCTCCAGGGATTCCTCCAGGATCTCGTCGATGGCGTGGCGCTCGGTCTCCAGCAGCTTGCCGATCTTGAGGGACGGGTGGCCCTCGAGGGTGGTGATGTGCTCGCCCGCCGCGGTGGCGTGATCCATGGCCTCCTGGGCCTGGTCCCGCATCCACTTCACCACGGGGATCCGGCTGTGGCCGAAGATCATGAATGAGTAGTGCATGTAGCGCACCACTCCGGCCAGCTCCAGCTCCAGGATCTTGTTGAGGGTGACGAGGACCTCGTCGCGGTCGAAGTTCGCTTCCGGCATGATGACAGCTCCTTTGCCCGTCTAGTCTAGCCTGTCCGGCGGCCGTCTGCGCTCTTGGGATCCAGGCCGACCCGCCCTTGTAGGACATCTGTGCGGGCCCTCGCCTTCCTGGCCTGCCGGCCGAGGAGATCCGGTGGCGGCGGCGTTTGTCCCTGCGAGACCTCGATCCCGGCCGTGAGCACACGGTCGTGACTCTGGTGACCGGGCCCGGGCACCGGGCCCCTTGCAAGGAGACCCACCATGGGTGCCGAGACCCTGCGCAC
>JBFGDW010000337.1:0-3728 GCA_041580435.1 Candidatus Polarisedimenticolia bacterium
CGCATGCCCGTGGATCCCTCGGCCCGGGAGGAGGCCCTGGTCCCCTACCGCCGCCTCCGGGAACAGGCGCCCATGGTGATGGTGGCCCATGCCCACTACCCGGACCTGTCCGGGGAGAAGCCGCTCCCCGCCAGCCTGGATCCAGGCGTCGTCAGCGGCCTCCTGCGCCGGGACGTCGGCTTCGGCGGGGTCATCGTCTCCGACGACCTGGAGATGGGGGCGGTGGTGGAGAGGGGGCCGTTCGCCGACGTGGCCCTGGCGGCCGCGGCTGCCGGCAACGATCAGCTCCTGGTCTGCCACCGGCCCGACCGCATCCACGCCGCCTGGGAGGCTCTGCGCCAGGCCGTGGCCGGCGGCGGCCTGGACACCGACGCCGTGGAGGCTTCCCTGGATCGCATCGCCGCCTTCAAGGCGCGGCCGGCATGCCGCCGGCCGGAAGAGCCGTTCGAGGCGGAGGAGCTCAGGCTGGTGGTGGACGAGATGCGGGATCTCACCGGCGAGCTGGAGCGGGCGCTGCGGCGCCGGGCCTGAGGCCTTGCTCAGGCCAGGTCGCGGCCGGTGAGCTTCCTGTAGATCTCCAGGTAGCGATCCCGCGCCCCCTGGACAATCTCCGGCGGCAGGGACGGAACCGGCGGCTGCTTGTCCCAGCCGATCCGTTCCAGATAATCCCGCACGAACTGCTTGTCGTAGGACGGCGGCGACGTGCCGGGGGCGTGCGTGGCCGCGTCCCAGAAGCGGGAGGAGTCCGGCGTGAGGACCTCGTCGGCCAGGACGATCTCCCCGCCAGCCTGGCCGAACTCGAACTTGGTGTCGGCCAGGAGGATGCCGCGGGTGGCGGCGTGCTCCACGCCGCGGGTGTAGATGGCCATGGACAGCTTCCGCAGCCGCTCGGCGTCGGCACGGCCCACCTTCTCCACCATGACGCCGAACGGGATGTTCTCGTCGTGGCCGGTCTCGGCCTTGGTGGCGGGGGTGAAGATCACCTCCGGCAGCCGGTCGGCCTGGCGCAGTCCCTCCGGCAGCGGGATGCCGCAGACCGTGCGCCGGTCCTGGTACTCCTTCCAGCCCGATCCGGCCAGGTATCCGCGCACGACGCACTCCACCGGAAACATGCGCAGCTTGCGCACCAGCATGGAGCGCCCCTGGAGGACCTCCCGGTAGGGCTTGAGGGCGGCGGGGTACTGGCTCACGTCGGCGGTGATGACGTGGCTGGGGACCAGGTCCTTCATCATCTCGAACCAGAAGAGCGAGATCTGGGTGAGGACCTTCCCCTTGTCGGGGATCCCCGTGGGCAGGACGAAGTCGAAGGCCGAGATCCGGTCGGTTGCGACGAACAGGAGCTCGTCTCCCAGGTCGTAGATGTCGCGGACCTTCCCCCGGGCCAGGAGCTTGATGCCGTCCAGATGCGTCTCGGTGACCACCATGTCGCGGGCCAATTTATCAGATCCACCTGATAGAATGCCAGGTTCCCCCCGGTAGGAGGAGCAGCCTTGCCCAAGGAGAGGACAGCGCGTCACCGCCCCCGCGGCGCCGGGCCGGAGCGCGCGGTGCGCGTGCACGCCGGCCTGACCCTGCTGGAGGTCGCCCGGCCCGGGGATCTGGACGACCTGCGGGCGGTTCCCGAGGTGCAGGCGGCCTGGGTGCGGCGGCTCGGCCCGCGGCGCGTGGTGCTGGACGGTAGCCGCCTGCCGGCCCTGCTGGCCGCGCTGGAGCGGCATGGCGCCCTGCCCCGGGTGGTCCCGTCCGGCGCCGACGAGGAGGGGTGAGCTTGCGGCCGGAGACCTTCCTGGAGGCGTACGCCACCGAGAGCCTCAAGATCATGGCCCGGCGCCGGGGGCTGGCCGACGCGGCGGGGTTGGCCAAGGCCGGCCTCATCGCGTTTTTGGCCCCCCGGCTCTTCTCCCGGGAGGCCAACCGCCGCCTGGTCCAGTCCCTCCCCGGGCGGCAGCGCCGGCTGCTGGCCGCCCTGCGCGCCCGCGGTTCGGAGGCCGACACCGTCGCCCTGGCGGCGGCGGTGGAAGGGGAAGCTGGGACCATCGCCGGCGACATCCAGGACCTGGTGGAGATGGGCCTGCTCCTCTATCCCCGGGAGGGACGCGGGCGGAAGTACCGGCTCGGCCAGTGCGAGCGCGTCTGGATGGACCGGACCACCGCCGACGCCGTGGAGCCGGTGGCGGCCACCGGCCCCACCCCCAAGCTCCTGTCGGGCCCGCCGGCGGTGGTGCGGGCGGCGGCAGCGGGGAGGCTGGCGGTGGACCTGGTCCTGCTCCTCCACAGGCTGGAGGAGCGGCCGGTCGCGCCACCCCGGCAGGGGGAGCCAGGCGAGGAGGCCTGGACGGAGCTGGCGCGCTCGCTTGCGGCACCCTCGGGGGGGGACGTCCCCCACGGCTACCCGCGCTTCCTGTTCCTGCTCCTGGAGGAGTCCGGGCTGCTCAAGGTGCGAGGGGGGCGCCTGGTGCCGGCCGACCAGGCGGGGAGCTTCTTCCACCAGGAGGCCGGCGCCAGGCTGCGAACCCTGTGCAACGCCTGGAGCGGCACCACGGCCTACGATGAGTTCGCCCGCATCCCCGAGCTGGTCCCCCGGCCGGCCCCCGAGGCATCCCTGGCTGACCAGGTCCCCTCCCCCGGGCGGGTGGCCCGGGCGCGGGCCCGGGTCCTGTCGGCGCTGCGCCGGTTCGACCCCGGCCGCTGGTACGCCTTCTCCTCCCTGCGCCGTGAGATCAAGTCCACACACCCGGACTTCCTGGTGCGGCGGGGCGGGCCGGGCGGACGCGCCCTGAACACCTACCGCGGCATCGGCGAGCGCGGGCGCGGCGGCGCGGCCCTTCCCCTGGACCTGACCTCGGACTGGGACAAGGTGGAGGGGCGCTTCATCGCCCGGCTGCTCCTGGAGCCCCTGCACTGGCTCGGAGGGGTGGATCTCGGCTTCGACTCCGAGCCGGAGGCGGGCGCCAGCCACCTGGACGCCTTCCGGATCACCGATGCAGGTGCGTACCTCCTCGGGCTGTCGGCCGCGCTGCCTGGCCCCGGGCCGTCGAGGCCACCCCTGGCACTGGAGTCCGACTTCAGCCTCCTCGTCCTGGACCCTGCCGCCGACCCGGGGCTGCTCCACGACCTCAGCCGCTTCGCCTCCTTGCAGGGAGGGGACCAGGTGATCCGGTTCGCCCTCACCCGGGACGCGGCGCGACGCGGCTTCCACGCCGAGTGGGACCGGGCCGGCATCCTGGCCCGCCTGGAGTCGGCCTCCCTGGGGCCGGTCCCCCAGAACGTGGCCGCCAGCCTGGCCGAGTGGGAGCGCGCCTTCCGCAGCTTCCGCATCGTCACGGGAGTGCGCCTGCTGGAGGATGCCGGGGACGCGCTCCCCGGCCCGGACGAGGACCCGGCGCTGCACGCCATCCTGGGGGAGCCGCTGGCCCCGGGCATCTGGCGGCTGGGAGAAGCCGGCCCGCGGCGCCTCCGCCCGCTCCTTCGCCGCGCCCGCGTGGCCGTGGAGACGTTCGACTACGACGTCCCCCCGGGCCACGGCCTGGATCTGATGCCCGACCTGACCATCGTCCGCCACCCTCGCGGCGGCGACTGGCTCACGACCGCCATGCTGGAGCGGATCGCCGTGGCCGACCCGGCGGGTGGTGACACCTGGCGCCTGGAGCCGAAGCGGGTGCGCGCCACGGTGCGTGGCGGCATCGGACCGGACGAGATCCTGCGCTTCCTGGAGGCGCGAAGCCGGC
>JBFGDW010000338.1:0-3702 GCA_041580435.1 Candidatus Polarisedimenticolia bacterium
ATCGCCGCCGCGACCGGGGAACGGGAGAGAGACTGGCTGGCATGGACGGCGCCTCCCTGGAGGTGCGACTGGCCCTCCTGGTGGAGGAGGCCGGCACCGCGGGGATCACCCTGGACGAGCTCGTGGTGCGTACCGGCGCGGCCAGGACGGCCCTGCGCGACGCCCTGGCGGATCTGGCGGCGTCGGGGCGCGTGCATGCCGATGCCGGCGTCTCGGGCTGGGCACTGGCGGCCTCGGCGGCCGAGGAGCTGGGTCGGCGCTGTCTCGAGCTGCTGGAGGACTACCATCGGCGGCACCCCCTGGAGGAGGGGATGTCCCTGGAGGAGCTGCGCCGGCGAGGGGCCCCCCGCACCCCCGAGCCGCTGGTGGAGTCCATCCTCCAGGGGCGCGTGGCCGCGGGGGATCTGCGCCTGTCTGGACGACGGGCGGCAGCCGCGGGGCACCAGATCCGCCTGGCGCCGCCGGAGGAGGCGCTGCTGGCACAGGTCGCCGGGGCGGTCCTGGCCGGAGGCTTCGATCCACCCCGCCCGGCGGACCTGCTGGCAGAGGGTGGCGTGGCGGAGGCGCGCCGTGCGGGCCTCATCGGTGTGCTGCAGCAGCGAGGCGACCTGATCCGCGTGGCCGAGGGGTTCTTCCTCCACCGTCAGCGCGTGGAGGAGCTCAAGGCGCTCCTGGCGCGCCGGCGGGCCGAGGACCCTGAGTTCGACGTGGCCTGGTTCAAGGAGGCCACCGGGACCACGCGCCGGGCGGCCATCCCCCTGCTGGAGTACCTGGACGCCGAGCGGATCACCCTGCGCCGCGGCCCTGTGCGCTTCATCCCGCCGGCGGTGGAGCCCCAGGCGTGAGCCAGCCGGCCCGGGAGATGGAGATCCAGGCCCAGCAGGCCGCCGTGCGCTCCCTCAAGCGGCTCATCGGCGGCGTCGACCGCAACTCCAGGCGAAAGTACATTCAGGACTTCCTGCGCGACTTCGACCGCTACCAGGAGACCGCGTCCTACGACGACCTGGTGGTCAAGGGCTTCCGCTCCGACGTGATCTTCATCGGCGACTATCACGCCCTGCCGGCCTGCCAGCAGTTCGCGGCCCGCTTCCTGGCCGACATGATCCGCCGCTCCTCCAGGGTCGTCCTGGCCCTGGAGATGATCTACGGGCGGCAGCAGCGCATCCTGGACGAGTGGATGGCAGGCGCCATCGACGACGACGAGTTCCTCCGGCGCATCCGCTACGACGAGGAGTGGGGCTATGACTGGCCGTCCTACCGGCGCGTGCTGGAGACGGCGCGGCTGGCGGGGATCCCGGCCCTGGGGCTGGACTGCGACCCGCGCACCGAGTTCCGGGCCATCCGCCAGCGCGATGCCTACGCCGCTCGCCGCCTGGCCGAGACCTTCGTGAGCGCCCCGGACGCCAAGATCGTGGTGTTGGTGGGGGAGTCCCACCTGGCGCGCAACCACCTCCCCCACCGGCTCGCCCGGGAGCTGGCCCGGCGCCAGATGGAGAAGCGGTCGCTGACGGTGGTGCAGAACGTGGACTCCCTCTACTGGCAGCGGGCCCGTGAGGGGCGTGAGGACGCCGAGGTGGTGCGGGTGAGCCCGGGCCGGTTCTGCATCTTCAACGCCAGCCCCCTGGCCAAGTACGAGTCGTACCGTCAGGTCCTGGACCGGTGGCGGTTCCAGTCCGAGGACGACGAGGATGAGGTGGATCTCACCCCGACCCTGCACAGCATGATCCACACCCTGCTGCGCTTCCTGCGGGTGGACCGACACCGGCACGTGGTGGAGACGCGTGGCGAGATCCCGGTGCGGCTGGTGGACGTCCTTCCCGAGGTCTATGCCCACGAGGAGCCGGACTTCATCGCGGGCATGATGCGTCGCCACGGCCTGGACGAGGAGCGCATCGAGCAGGTGCTTGGGCACCTGGAGCGCTCGGGTTCCTGCTACATCCCGCGCATCAACGCCGTCTTCGTGGGGACGTTCGACCTGGCCCACGCCGGGGAAGAGGCCTCCCACTTCGTGAACTCGGCGCTGAAGGGGGAACTGTACGAGGGCTGGAACGATGGCTGGATGGCAGGCCACGACCGGTTCTACGGCGCGGTCATGGACGAGGCCATCGGCTTCTTCGGCTCCAAGCTGGTGGATCCGGCCCGCAACCACTTCTTCGAGACCGACTTCTACCGCTACTACGGCCGCAGCCGTGAAGAAGTGGAGGCGCGCACGGGTTACGAGTACGACGAGTTCAAGGCCATCATCGATTTCATCCTGCTGCACAAGAAGCTGGAGCGGGACTACCGGCGGCGGCGGATGGTGCCGGATGCCATCCTGGAAGGGCTGCGCTCCACCGGCGGGCGCTTTCGCATCCTGACCCATGAGCTGGGCTACTTCCTGGGACAGCAGATCTACGACGGCTACCATCGAGGCCTGGTGACCCACGGCGAGATCGGGGTGCTGTACCGGAGCCGGTGGAACGACCCCGGAAGCGCGCTGGCGGCTTACCTGGACTGGGCCGAGCGTCTGGCGCCACTGGCGGAGGGGTGAGCGGGGCCCGGGCGCAAAAGAAAGGGGCGGGATGGATTCCGCCCCTTTCCCCGGGCCATGGGCCCGGCTCACCTGGTGCCTGCGGGACGGGCGGGGAATCCGGCAGCCGGGGGAGAGAGTCCTCTCGAGGCCGGTGGCGGGGCCGCGCCGCCCCATGACCGTGGATGACAGCAAGCCTCGTTCCACCTGGCCCTGGGTCGTCAGGCGCGGGAAATGGGGGAATCCCGCGGCCCCGGCCGGCGACGGGCCGGAGGCCCCGGGCTCAGGCCGGGACGATGCGCCCTGTTCCGGGCGCAACCCCTTGGCAGCAGGCGCCATGGTCCCGGGTCTCAAGATGAAAGACTTTCCCAGGACGGGATCGGGCTCAGTCGGGATCGCGGCCGAAATGCCGGGGGATCCCGTAACGGTGGAGCCGGCGGTACAGCTTGCCCCGGTGCCAGCCGATGAGCCGGGCCGCCCGGGAGCGATCGCCGCCGCACTCCAGCAGGGCCCGCTCCACCAGGAGCTGCTCGCCGCTCTTGCCGGCGCACGCGCCCGTCCCGGTCACCGTGGGCGGCTGCAGCAAGGCGTCCAGGAGCGGGCCGGGGAGCGCCTCGGGGGAGATGACGGCCCCTGGACTGAGAAGCGCCGCCCGCTCCAGGACATTGGCCAGCTCGCGCACGTTCCCCGGCCAGTGGTAGCGCAAGAGGATCTCCCGCGCGGCCTGGTGCAGGCGCCGGGCGGGGAGGCCGTGGCGCCGTGAGGCCTGCTCCAGGAAGTGGTCCAGCAGCACCGGGATGTCCTCCCGCCGCTGGCGCAGGGGCGGCAGGTCCAGGGAAAGCACGTTGAGGCGGTAGAACAGATCCTCACGGAAGCGCCCGGCGGCCATGAGGCGGCGGAGCTGGCCGCTGGTGGCGGCGACGACGCGCAGGCTGAGGGGCCGGACCTGGTTCTCGCCCACCCGCCGCACTTCCCGCTCCTGCAGCACCCGCAGCAGCCGGGTCTGGAACGCGGGGGAGGCGTTGGCGAGCTCGTCCAGGAACAGCGTGCCCCCGTCGGCCTCCTCCAGGAGACCCACCCGGTCCACCGAAGCGCCGGTGAAGGACCCCCTGCGGTGGCCGAACAGCTCGCTCTCCAGCAGGGAGTCGGACAGCGCTCCGCAATCGACCGCCACGAACCGGCCGGCGTGCAGG
>JBFGDW010000339.1:0-3701 GCA_041580435.1 Candidatus Polarisedimenticolia bacterium
CGGCGCCCACCTGCTCACGGCGGTGGGGGAGTACAGCAGCCGCTGGCGGGCCAACGACTTCCTCTTCGCATGGCTGGAGGCGATCTGCGGCTGGCTGGGGGGGGCGGCGGCGGTGGAGGCGCTGGTGGCGCCGGCCACCGCCGTGCTGGGGGCCGGCGCCGGGGAGTGGGTGGCCCGGATGGCCACGCCGGCGGGAGCGGCACGGCTGGTGGCGGCGGCGACGGTGGCCCTCTACGCCGCCACCAGGGGGCTCCGGCCGGGGCCGCCTGGTGGAGTGGGCTTCCTCCAGGATGTGGCTCGGGTGGTGGTGCTGGCCGCGCTGCTGGCGCCGACGCTCCACCCCTGGTACCTGCTCTGGCTGCTCCCCCTGCTCACCTTCGCCCTGGCGCCTGCCTGGATCCTCCTGAGCGGCACGGTGGTCCTCTCCTATGTCGATCTGGCCGCCGGCCGCGACGCGCTGCAGGGGCCGTCGCTCATGGCCTGGCTGGAGTACGCCCCGGCCCTTGCGCTGGCGGTGGTGCTGGCACGGCGCCGCGGTGGCGGCCTGCTGGCCGGGGGGGACGTGGATGGCCACCCGCGTTGAACTGCCCCGGTGGCCGTGATAAAACCCGCGCGGCAGGGAAGGGAGCGTCCGTCTGGATATCGTGGCGAGCATCGTGGAGCGGGCCCGGCAGGCCGGGCGCCGCATCGCCTTCCCCGAGCCCGAGGACGAGCGCGTCCTGGAGGCGGCCGGGCGCCTGGCCGCCGACCGCATCGTCACGCCGGTCCTGGTGGGGAGGCTCCCCGGGCGCCTGCCCCCAGGCGTGGAGGGGGTCGACCCCTCCCGCTCGGCCCGCCTGGAGGAGTACGCCGGCGTCTATCACAAGCTCACGGAGGCCCGGGGGACCGGGCCCGAAGAGGCGCGCCGCGCCGCCCAGGAGCCGCTGGTGCACGCCGCCCTCATGGTCCGGTCGGGCGAGGTGCACGGGTCGGTGGCCGGGGCGCGCCACACCACCGCCGAGACGCTGCGGGCGGCGCTGCGGGTGATCCGGCCGCGGGAGGAGATCCGCACGGTCTCCACCTTCTTCCTCATGGTGCACCCCGACCAGAGCCTGGGACACCACGGCGGTTTCATCTTTGCCGACTGCGGCCTGGTGGAGGAGCCCCTCGCCGCCGAGCTGGCGGAGATCGCGTATCTGTCCGCAGGCTCGGCCCGCGCCCTCATGGACTGCGAGCCGCGGCTGGCGTTCCTGAGCTACTCATCCAAGGGAAGCGCCGACCACGACGCCGTGCGCAAGGTGCGCGAGGCGGTGACCATCCTGTCGGCCCGGGCGCCGGAGATCTGCGCCGACGGCGAGCTGCAGCTGGACGCGGCGGTGGTGCCCGATGTGGCTGCCGTCAAGGCGCCTGGAAGCCCGGTGGCCGGGCGCGCCAATGTCCTCATCTTTCCCAACCTGGACGCCGGCAACATCGGCTACAAGCTGGTGGAGCGGCTCGGCGGTGCCCGTGCCCTGGGGCCCATCACCCAGGGGCTGCGGCGGCCGGCCAACGATCTGTCTCGCGGCTGCTCGGCCCGGGATGTCTACGAGGTTGCCGCCATCACCGCGGTGCAGGCAGCCCAAGCGGAGGAGGAGGCGGCATGAGGTCATGGCCCGGGCAAGGGGCGCGCGCGCTGACGCTGGCGGCGGCGCTGATCCTGACGTCAGCCTGCGGCTCCGGCGAGGAGGCCCCAGCGCCCCCGCCAGAGGATCCCCGCCAGGCCGAGATCGAGCGTCTCAAGCAGGTGGGTGGCGACGACGCCGAGGCCCTCTACCAGGCCGGGCTCGGGCTGGTGCAGCTGGGCGAGCCGCGGGCCGGGCTGCAGAAGCTGGAGGCGGCCCGGGAGAAGGCGCCGGGCCTGGCGGTGGTCCACAGCGCCCTGGCCATCCTCTATCCCATGCTGGGGCGCGAGGCGGACGGGCTGGCGGCGCTGGAGCGCGCAGTGGAGCTGGATCCGGCCGACGACCAGGCGGCGGCGGAGCTGGCGCGCCGTTACGTGGACCAGGGGCGGCAGGACGACGCGGCGCGGGTGCTGAGCACCGCGAGGGAGCAGCACCCGGAGAGCGCCCACCTCCATGCCGCGGCCGGAGCACTGGCTCTGCGCATGCGCGATCCAGGCAAGGCGGCGGCGGAGTTCCAGAAGGCCCTGGAGCTGGAGCCCGACCTGGCCGACGCCCACTTCGGCCTGGGAATCCTGGCCCGGCAGCGGAACGATCCGGGGGCGGCGGCGGAGCGCTTCCGGCAGGCCCTGGCCCGCAACCCGGACCACCTGGGCGCCCTCATGGGCCTGGGAGGGATCCAGCTGGAGGCTGGCGATGCCGAGGCGGCCGCCGGCAGCTTCTTCCACGCCCTGCGCCTCAACCCCGGTCTGTTCGCCGCCCGCCGTTCCCTGGGCAATGCCCTCATTCTCCAGGGGCTGTTCGACGAGGCCGTGGAGCTGTTCAAGGACGGCGTCGAGCTGCAGCCCCAGAGCCTGGAGGCGCACTTCTACCTGGGCAAGGCGTACCTGCAGCGCGGCCTCATCAACGAGGCAGAGCAGGAGTTCGAGTTCGTGGCCCGCAGCGACGCCCAGCATCAGCAGGCCTTCATCGAGTTGACGCGGATCTACTCCCTGCGCAACGAGGTGGACCGGGCCTACATCTCGCTGCGCCGGGCCATTGGCATGGGGTACCGGGATTTCGCCAGGTTGCGGGCCGACGCCGACTTCGAGAACGTGCTGGCGTACGGTCCGGTGCAGGATCTCCTCACCCAGGAGGAGAAGAAGAAGCCGGTGGCGGCCCGTCCGTCCTGACCTTGACCCCGAACAGCTTCTCGAAGCTGGCAGTGGTCGTGGCGGCCATCTCGGTGGCGGAGACACCCCGCGTCCGGGCCAGGCACTCCAGCACCTCCACCACGCGGGCCGGCTCATTGCGCCCGCCGCGGCGGGGCGCCGGGGCCAGGTAGGGGCTGTCGGTCTCCACCAGGAGCCGCTCCGCCGGCACGCGGGCCGCCACCGCGCGCAGCGGGCCGGCGCCGGGGAAGGTGAGGATCCCCGAGAAGGAGATGTGGAAGCCCAGGTCGAGGCAGGCCCGGGCCAGATCCCAGCCGCCGGTGAAGCAGTGGATGACCCCGCCCGCAGGACCGGCGTGACGGCGGATCAGGTCGATGGTGTCGCCATCCGCCTCCCGGGAGTGGACGCTCACCGGCAGCCCGAGCCGGCCCGCCCGCTCCAGCTGGCGGGCGAAGGCCTCCCGCTGCACCGGGCGGGGAGCGTGCATGTAGTGGTAGTCCAGCCCGATCTCCCCCCAGGCCACCACCACCGGATCGGCCGCCAGCGCCGCCAGGTCATCCAGGGCTGCAGGGGAGCAGGCGGCGGCCTCGTGGGGGTGGATGCCCACAGCCCCCCAGACGCCCTCCAGGCCCCGTGCGGTGGCCACGGTGGCGGCGGCGTCGGCCGGGGAGGTGGCCACGTTGAGGACCGCGGCCACGCCGGCCCGGCGCGCGCGCAGCAGCACCGACTCCCGGTCGTGGTCGAAGGCCTCGCCGTGATCCAGGTGGGCGTGGGAGTCGCAGATCATCGCTTGCGGCGGGGCGCGGCGGTCGCGCCTGGGGACACGCGCCGGCTCCAGGCGGCAGCGGCGGCCTCCAGCACCCTGCGCAGCGGGATGTCCCGGGCCCGCGCCAGCCGCCGGCAGTCCTCGTAC
>JBFGDW010000340.1:0-3697 GCA_041580435.1 Candidatus Polarisedimenticolia bacterium
GCGCGCCGGTGGCCGGACCGGCGAATCCCGACTGGATGCGCCGCACCTTCCCGCTCCGGTCCACGAAGAGGGTCGTGGGGTAGGCGGCCACCCGGCTCAGGTCGGGCAGGCTCGCCGAGGCCGACGCCTTGTCGCTGACCCCTGCCAGCAGCAGGGGGAAGCTCAATCCGTGGCGCTGGGCGAACTTGCGCACGAACCTTCGATCCCGCACGGCGTCGCCGGTGAACTCGAACGCCAGGCCCACCAGCTCCAGCCCTTCGGGTCCGAAGCGCCGGTGCCAGTCGGCCAGCAGCGGCGCCTCGTCGTTGCAGTTGGGGCACCAGGATCCGAACAGCGTCACCACCACCACCTTGCCCCGGAAGCGGTCATCCTCCAGGCTGACCAGGTTCCCGTCCAGGTCGGGAAAGCGGAAGCGGAGGCGGCCATCCTCGCTTGTGAGATGGACGACGCCAAACGGATCGGGCAGGCCATCGGTGTCGTCGCCGCCAGGCGGGAGAGGCGTGGCGGTCCAGGTGGCGTGGTAGGTATCCCGGGACCAGAAGTCGCCGGCAAGGGTGCCATCGGGCCGCGCCCGGGCATGGAAGAGAAAGGCGTGGCTGCCGTCGAAGGTGGACAAACGCAGGAAGCCCTGCCGGTAATCCCCTTCCAGGTAGCGGTAGTCGCCGGTGGGCGTCAGGAACGTGCCGGTGACCCCATGTCCCGACTGGTGGAACTGGGCGCGGGCCGGCTCCTCCCCCTCCGCGTCCCGGAACACCACGGCCCAGGCCCCCGCCACCGTGGTAAGGCTCCCGGGATCCGCCCCCGCCGCCCCCTGGGGGAGATCGGGGTCGAAGCGCGGCGCCGCGCCGCGGGTGGCGGCGAACGGCAGCCGCGAGATGGCCCCGCTGGCTGCGGTGCGCGTCCACTCCCCCTGCAGGCGGCCGCTCTCGGGATCCAGGGTGGCCACGATCTGGGCGTCGTAGCCATCGATGCGCAGCAGGGCGCGCTCTCCGTCGAATTCAACGGATGTGAACGGCGCCTCCTCGCCGCCGTTTCGGGCCACGGCGGGAGCGCCGGGCTGGCCGGGGCGGACCTCCAGGGTGAACGGCAGCTCGCCACCGGGGGAGGCCAGGACGGCGCGCCAGGTGCCCGCCAGGTCGCCGGCACCCCGCGCCTCAGGGCCGGCGCCGCCGGCGCCGCAGCCGCCGGCGAAGACGGCCAGGGCCGCGGCCGCCGCCACCCGCAGTCTCCCGCGCCCGGTCTCATGCTCCATGCCCTCGACCTCCGCGGTCTGCATCCCCGGCAGGAGCATAGTCCACCCCCGCGGCTGCTACCATCCCGGTCCATGCATGCTGACCCCATACCCGACACCCTGAGCAGCGATCCCGCCCGCCTGCGGCTCCTGCGCCGCGGGCTCCGGCTGGAGATCTTCACCGTCACCTACAACATCCTGGAGGCGGTGGTGGCCATCACCGCCGGCTGGCTGGCCGGCAGCATCGCCCTGGTGGGCTTCGGCCTCGACAGCGTCATCGAGGTGGTGGCGGCGGCCACCGTGGGCCACCGGCTGCTGGGTGAGATGCGCGGCCGCACCGACGCCGCCAACCGCCGCGCCGAGCAGCGGGCCCTGCGGGTGGTGGGCGTCACCTTTCTCCTGCTGGGGGGCTACATCGCCTGGGAGGCGGTGGGGAAGCTATGGCAGCGCGAGGCGCCGGCAGCCTCGGTGGTGGGGATCGTGGTGGCCATGCTATCGGTGCTGCTCATGCCCTACCTGGGCTGGGCCAAGCTCCGCGCCGGCCGGCAGCTGGGAAGCCGCGCCCTCATGGCCGACGCCAAGGAGACCTTCCTCTGCTCCTACCTGTCGGTGACGCTCCTGCTGGGGCTGGGGCTGAACGCGGTGTTCGGCTGGTGGTGGGCCGACCCTCTGGCGGCGCTGGCCATGCTGCCCCTCATCGTCCACGAGGGGATCGAGGCGCTGTCCGTGGCCGTGGAGGCTCCGCCCCCCGGCACGGACGCGGGACGGGAGGCCGCCTAGCCTGGTGTCCCGCCCGGTGGCGGCGGGATCTGCACCGGCAGCGCGCCCAGCCAGCGCGCCTGGCCACCGGCACCCAGCCGGAACCGGGCCGCCCGCAATCGCACACCGGCCTGGCGGGCGTCCCGGAGAGCCGCGGCGAAGGCGGGGTCGGTGGCGGCGTGGGGTCGCACCACGCGGGCATCGTGGCGCTGGACCGCGAACAGGACCAGGCCACGGCCACCGCCGGCGGCCACCTCGGTCAGCTCGCGCACGTGGCGGGTGCCACGCAGGGTGGGGGCGTCGGGAAAGAGGGCCACCCCGCCCTCCACGAGGGTCACCGACTTGACCTCCGCCAGGATCGGCTCCTGTCCGGCCCGGGTCAGGAGAAAGTCGAAGCGGCTGCGTCCGCGCCGGACCTCCGGCTGGATGGTCCATCCCCGCCCTATGCCGGCGACGCGCCCGGCCGCCAGCAGCCGTGCGGCCAGGCGATTGGGCAGGGTCGTGTCCAGGGAGACCCAGGGGTGGGGCGGCTGGGGCGCCCGCACCAGCGCCACGGTGAAGGCGGTCCGGCGGTTTCGGTCCGGCGGGGCCGGCCGCAGGCGCAGCGGCACCCCCGGCCGCAGCAGCTCGCGCAGGCGTCCGGGATCCGCCAGGTGGGCCCGCACAAGGCGCCCTCCGGCCAGGCGCGCCTCCACGATGAACCGGTTGGGCCGGGCCACGAAGCGGGCGTCCACGAGGCGCCCAGGATTGCGACGGCTTCCCAAGCGGGCGGCCGCCTCAGGCGATCTCCAAGCCTGCGGGCCCCTCCATGACCTCGCCGATCTCCGCCGCGGTGTGGCCGCTGTCCGCCAGCCCGGCCAGGAGATCCCGGACGGCTGCCGGGGGCACCGACAGCAGCAGGCCGCCCGAGGTCTGGGGATCGTGGAGCAGCTCCCGGCGGCCGTCGTCCAGACCCGCCCGGTCCGTGAGGGAGCCCGCCGCGAAGGAACGGTTGGATTGGGTGCAGCCAGTGGTCACGCCCTGGGCCACCAGGTCGTAGAAGCCGCGGTGGACCGGCAGCGCATCGAAGACGATGCGCAGCCGCACCGCCGAGGCCCGGGCCACCTCCAGGGCGTGGCCGGCGAGGCCGAACCCGGTGATGTCGGTGGCGGCGCGCACACCGTGCTCCAGGGCCAGGGCCGCCGCCCGGTCGTTGAGGCGCTCCATCTCCAGCAGCACCGGCTCCAGCTCCGCGGCACCGATGCGATCGAACTTGAAGGCATTGATGAGGACGCCCGTGCCCAGGGGCTTGGTGAGCAGCAGTCGGTCCCCGGATTGCGCGGCGGCGTTGGTGAGGAGCTTCTCCCTGTCGGCCACGCCCACCACCGCCAGCCCGAACTTGAGCTCCTTGTCCCGCACGGTGTGCCCCCCCACCAGGGCGGCGCCGCACTCTCCCAGTGCCGCCGCGGCCCCCTCCAGGATCTCGGCCAGGACCCCTTCGGGGATCCCCTCGCCCGGGAAGCAGCAGAGGTTCAGGGCGAAGAGCGGGCGGCCGCCCATGGCGAAGACGTCGGACAGGGAGTTGGCCGCAGCCACCCGCCCGAACCGGCGCGGGTCGTCGCAGACCGGCGTGATGAAGTCGGCGGTGGCCACCAGGGCGTGCCCCTGGTAGAGGTACACGCCGGCGTCGTCGGCCGTCTCGGGGCCGACCAGGACGTGCTCCCGGCC
>JBFGDW010000341.1:0-3682 GCA_041580435.1 Candidatus Polarisedimenticolia bacterium
CGGAGGTGATCACCAGCAGGTCGTCGGCCCGGCACAGGACGGCGAGACGGTCCAGGATGCGCCCCTTGCCGGTGACCAGCAGGGTGGGCCCTCCCCGGCCCGGCGCCAGCGCCTTGATGTCGCCGGTGGTGATCCGGTGCAGCAGCCCCTGGCGCGCCGCGCCGGTGAGGCGCAGGCGGCCGCGCCCCGCCGTCTCCACCAGCAGCGCGGCCTGCCGGCCGGCCCTGTAGATCGCGTCGGCGCCGGGCTCGGTGGCCGCCGGCGCCACCCTCAGGCTCCGGTGACGAACTCGGGCTCGATGAGCTTGGGCAGGACGCCGGCGGCGTGGCCCCGGCGCAGGAACTCCCGGATGCCGTCCTTGCCGTCGGCGCCGTAGTCCACCGTGTGGTGGTTGACGTACATCCCCACGAAGCGGTCCGCCAGGTGGGGCTTGAGCCCGCGGGCGAAGCGCATGGCGTACTCCAGGGCCTCCTCCCGGTGATCCAGCGCATAGAGGATGGAGCGCTTGAGCACCCGGTCCACCGAGCGGCGAACCTCCTCGGGGAACTCCTTGGAGATGGCATTGACCCCCAGCGGCAGCGGCAGGCCGGTCTCCTCGTACCACCAGCGGCCCAGCTCCAGCACCGACACCAGGCCGAAGCGGCGGTAGGTGAGCTGCCCCTCGTGGATGAGCAGGCCGGCGTCGGCGCGCCCGTCGGCCACCGACTCGAGGATCTCGTCGAAGGGCATGACCTGGTAGGGGAACTCCCCCAGGGCCAGGCGCAGCGCCAGGTAGGCCGACGTGCGCTCGCCCGGGATGGCCACGGTGGTGCGCGCCAGCTCCTCCCGGGTCAGCGGGGAGCGGGCCACCACCATCGGCCCGTACCGCTCCCCCATGGAGGCGCCGGAGGAAAGCAGCGCCCACTCATCGGCCAGGTAGGCGTAGGCGTGCACCGACATGGCCGTGACGTGAACCTCTTTATCGCGGGCCATGCGGTTGAGGGTTTCGATGTCCCGCAGGATGTGGGTGAACTCCAGCCCCTCGGCGTCGATCTTGCGGTTCGCCAGGGCATAGAACATGAAGGCGTCGTCCGAGTCGGGGCTGTGTGCGAGCTTGAGGGTGCTTGCGGCGGTCACCATCGGGCTGTCTCCTGAAGGGACGCGGATCGTATCCCGCCGGGACGCCGACGGTCAAATGGCCTAGAATGGCCCCTTTCGCCCCCAGGAGTCCGCGTGAGCCCGCCCCCCTTCCGCTGGATCGACACCCCTGACGGCTTCGCGGCCCTGTGCCGCGATCTGGCCCGCGAGCCCCGGCTGGCCCTGGACACCGAGTCCGACGGCTTCCACCACTACTTCGACAAGCTGTGCCTGCTCCAGATCTCCACCGGGAGCGCCCACTTCATCGTGGACGCCCTGGCGGTGGGACCGCTGGAGCCGCTGCGGCCGGTGCTGGAGAACCCGGAGATCACCACGGTGCTGCACGCCGCCGAGCAGGACCTCATGTACCTGCGGCGGGATCACAAGATGTCGGTGGCCGGGCTGTTCGACACCTACCTGGCCGGACAGCTCGCTGGCCATGCGCGCCTGGGGCTGGCCTCGCTCCTGGACGAGTACTTCGGCGTCAAGATGTCCAAGGCCAGCCAGCGGGACGACTGGTCGCGCCGGCCGCTGACCCGGACCCAGCTCGCCTACGCCATCACCGACACCTGCCACCTGCTGGAGCTGGCGGCGCTGCTGCGCCGGGAGCTGGAGCAGAAGGGGCGCCTGGCCTGGGCCGAGGAGGAGTTCCGGGAGCAGGAGCGGCGCGAGTGGATCCCCGAGGAGCTGGACCCGGACGACCTGACCCGCATCAAGGGCTGGAAGGACCTCAAGCCCCGCGGCCGGGCCATCCTGCGGGAGCTGCTGCGGGCCCGGGACCAGGAGGCCCGGCGTCTGGACCGGCCGCCGTTCCGGGTGGCGGGCAACGTCCTGCTCCTGGAGCTGGCGGCGGAGCCGCCGTCGGGAGCGCCCGACATCCTGAAGCGCAAAGGGCTGCCGCGGCGCGGTGCGGAAAAGCTGGCGCGCCTGCTCATGCAGGCGGTGGAGCGCGGGCAGCAGATGGACGAAACTGACTTCCCCGGCGATCCGCGCCGGCGCGGCCGCGGCGGTCCAAGGCAGGTGCGCGACCCGGCCTTCGAGGAGCGCGTCAACCGTCTCAAGGACTGGCGCCGCCAAAAGGCGAAGGAGCTGGACCTGGAGCCGGGGGTGGTGGCCCCCCAGCGCGACCTGGAGCTATTGGCCGAGAACCCGCCCGGCTCGGACACCGAGGCCGCCGCCCGCGAGGCCATCCGCCACTGGCGCTGGCAGAACTTCGCCGGCGAGTGGAAGAAGGTGCTGGCGGCAGCGAGCACGGCGGGCTGAGCCGGACCGCCCGGGTCCCCAGGCTCCGCCTACTCCCGGGCGGCGCCGGCGAAAACCACCGGGCTGCGGTAGCCGTCGGCGTCGTAGGCCCTGACACCGAAGTAGAAGTTGTCCTTGCTCCGGTCCAGGACCCTGGCGGTGACCTTGCCCACGTCGGTGGAGGCCTCCCAGGTGGGGCTGGTGGTGGCTCGCCACACCACCTCGTAGCCGGCCACGTCCGCCTCGGGGCTCGCCGTCCAGCGCAGCTCGGTGTCGTTGCCCAGCTCGGCGGTCACGATGCGCACGTCACCGGGCGGGGAGGGGGCGTTGGCCAGGTGGACCAGGGCGGCGCCGTTGACCCGCGCCACCCCGGCCAGGTAGGCGGCATCCACGTAGCCGGGCAGGTCGCCGTACTGGACGCCGTTCTCCTCCCGCACGTCCTGGTGCTGGTGGTCGTAGTTCTCCTCCACCTCGGTGAAGCGGACGGCCGGCACGCCGATCTCGTTGAAGGCGGTGTGGTCGCCGCCCCGCAGGAAGCGGTCGGCCCGGAACACCAGCATGGGGGCCACGTCGCTGCGATGCCAGGCGGCCACCTCGGCGATGAAGCGCGCCAGCTGCCGGGAGGGGGAGTCGCTCTCCCCGGCCAGGGACAGGAGCCGGCGGCGCTCGTCCTCGTCGGCGCCCCGGGGCAGCCCCTCGGAGAAGACGCGGATGCGATCCCGGTGCATGCGGCCGGCCGGGCCGGTGGGATCCCCCACGATGTCGTTGCTCAGCACCGCCTGGATCTGGTCGCCGGCGGCGGCCGCCGCCTGGGCGTGGAGGCGGGCGCCGTACAGCCCCTGCTCCTCCCCGGCGGTGGCCATGAAGACCAGCGTCGCGTCGTGGGGCTTCCGGCACAGGACACGGAACAGCTCCATGACCAGCGCCGTGCCCGAGCCGTCGTCGTTGGCGCCGGGGGCGTCGCTCTCGGGATCCAGCGGGTCGGAGGCACGGCTGTCGTAGTGGCCGATGACGTAGATGCGCCGGTGCGCCGCCTCGGGGCGCGCGCCGGGGAGCTCCGCCACCACGTTGACGATCTCCGCCGGGCGGGTGATGCGGCGCCCGTCCGGCTCCTGGGTGTGGGCATCGAAGGCGATGCGCGCCGGCGGGAGATCCGCCGGCCGGTGCTCCCGGGCCGCGGCCGCAAAGGAGTCCAGGATCCAGCGCCGGGCGGCGCCGATCCCCCGGGTCTCCGAGACCGTGTCCGACAGGGTGTGGCGCGTGCCGAACCCGGCCAGGCGATCCACGTCGGCGCGCAGGCGGGCGGCGGAAACCTCCTTGATGA
>JBFGDW010000342.1:0-3678 GCA_041580435.1 Candidatus Polarisedimenticolia bacterium
CCGCCAGCGCGGCAAGGGCCACCACCGCCGCCGTGGCCAGGGCGGCCAGCGGCACGCGGCCTCGCCGCCGGCGAGCGTCCACCTCGGCCCGCCACGCCGCGTGGACAGTGCCGCGCACCCGGCGGGCGCGGTGGTCGGGCACGGCCGGGCGCCGTCCGCTGGCGCGGATGAGCGCCTCCACCGGATCGTGGCGCGCCTCGTCTCCGGCCGGCTTCGTGGGCTCGTCCTGCGCGTCGTCGCTCATGACGTCGTCCTTCCTCTCACTCATGGGCCGCCCTCCCGGGTGCCAGACGCGCCCACCGGCACCGTGGCCAGGCTCTCGAACCCATCGCGAAAGGCCTGCCGCGCTCGTGTCAGGACCGACTCGGCTGCCTTGGGACTCACGCCGAGGCGCGCGGCGATCTCCTTCACCGACAGACCCTCCAGGTACTTCCACTCCAGGGCGTCTCCGTAGCGCGACGGGAGGAGATCCAGCAAGGCGTGGACCCGGCGGGCCACCTCCTGGCGGCGCAGCACCACCTCGGCATCGCGCCCCTCCAGCACCCAGAGGCTCTCCAGGGCGGCCCGGATCTCCGGGCTGTCCTCGGCCATGTCGGCGGTCTGCGGCTGGCGGCGCGCGCGCCGGAAGTAGGCCGAGATCTCGTGGCGGCAGAAGGTGCAGAGCCAGGTGAAGAGAGTGGCCTCGCCCCTGTAGGTATGAAGCTTGGCCACGGCGGCGCACAGCGTGGCCTGGGCGATCTCCTCGGCGGCATCCTCGTCCAGCCGCGTGCGCGAGAGGGCGAAGCGGTACAGGCCGGGGAAGTGGGCGTCGAAGAACTCGTCAAAGGCCCTCTCCTCGCCCCGCAGCATCCTGCGGGCGAGCCGCCGATCCCTCCTGTTCACCGCTGTCAAGCCCACGCCCATGGACCTCCGCCCGGGGCGCCGCCCACCCCGGCAGCCCCGGTGGTGAGAGGGGTGGCGCGGCCCCGATCCTTCGCCTCAGGCCACCGCCCCGAAGCCGTGGGCCTTCAGGTAGGCGATGGTCAGATCGCGCAGGCGCCCGCGACGGGTCCAGGGGAACGTCCCTCCCAGGGCCTCCCGCGCCCCGTCGCCGGCCCCGTAACCGGTGGTGGCAACGGTGTAGTCCCGGTCCGGTTCCAGGGGGAATCGCTCCTGGTCCAGGCGCCGCCGCAGCTCGCCGCCGATGCGGCGGCCCGGCAGCCGGAGGGTGGCCACCACGTCCTGCCAGCTCTCCAGGGTGTAGATGTCGCCGGTGCGGATGCTGCCGGCACGCAGGCGCCCCACAGCGCTCTCGGCCGGGTAGTGGGCCAGGTCGGCCCCGGTCTGATCCTGCATGGCCTGCTGGAAGAGGGCCTGCACGCCGGGGGATTCCAGCACGCGCGGGTTGTCACCAAGGACTTCTCCCACGCTGAAGGGGCGGTCCGGGTCCATGGCGATGTTGATGAAGGCGTGCACGTGGGGGTAGCCGCGGAAGTAGAGAACCGCCGTGGGCCCCTCCAGGCGGAAGATCTGGTACTGCCCGCTGCCGTCTACCTCGCCGTCCTCGTAGTAGCTCAGGTGCAGGGCGCCGAGGCCGCCGTTCTCCTCCAGGCAGCGGCGGGCGTAAGCCACGTCGCCGGCCGGATAGGTGGACAGGATGCCGCCCACCAGCTCCGCGGCCAGCTCCCGGGCGGCCGGGGAGAGGGCGGCCACGGGGACGCCCGGGAAGCGGCCGCCCCGGCCCTGGGGCTCGATGCGGGTCTGGATGGGCGAGCTGGGCAGCAGCGCCGCCTGCTGCTCGGACGGGGACAGGGCGAGGAAGAGCCGGTGGGCGGCCAGGAACTGGCCGCGGTAGACGTTGCCTGGCAGGCCCTGGCGCTCGTTGCCCCGCTGGTCGCCGTAGATCTGCGGCCCGCCCAAGGCGGCGCCCTCGCGGCTGGCGCCGCCCAGGCGCAGGTTCAGGTGCGGGCCGGTCAGGATGATCTGGTAGGGCCCGGCCCCGGGCTCGCCGCACACCAGCAGGCGCATGAGGTGGACGCCGGGCCAGTTGATGAAGAACTGGCGCGGCAGACGGTCGCGCCCCTTTGTCGACACACCGGCATGGAGCAGATCGCTGAGCAGGACGCGCTGCTCCCGGCTGAACCGCCACGCGTTGATCCCCAGGCCACCGCCGCTGACTCCACGGTTGTGGTACTGGCGCAGGGGATGGTCATAGTCCACCTGGACCCGGGCCCTCTGGCCGGCATCCAGCGAGGCCACAAGGCGAGCGGCGAGGACGTCCACCGGCTCCAGCCGGTGGCTGGGCGCCGGCGGCAGCAGGGCGCGGTAGGCGCCGAAGCCGGCGCCGGCCAGCACGCCCATGGGGATCCCCCCCTGGACGACCAGCTTGAGGGCCTGACGGCGATTCATGGGCATGGGCGCGGACTCGGCGGGCGGGCGCTACCGCCGGAGATGTCGTAACGATACCGTCAGGGCCCCCTGGAATCCAGGGCGGATCGGGTGCGGCCGCCCCACCCGTGGTAGGCTGCGGCCATCCGGCCGGCATCCAGAGGCAGGTGATCCCCGATGGTGAAGGATCAGGACGGGCAGGCGGTTCCTCCGCGGCAGTTCCCCTCGGGGACGGCCGCCGACACGCCCACGAGCAGCCCCACCGTGGCCGGCGAGGCCGCGGGGGGAGCGGGCCTGCCCCAGCGCCTTCCCCGGGTCGAGCGAGACCACTACGAGATTCATGCCGAGCTCGCGCGGGGCGGCATGGGCCGGATCCTGGCTGCCCAGGACCGCCGCCTGGGCCGTCCGGTGGCGATCAAGGTCCTCCTCAAGAGCACCCCCTCCCTGCGGGCCCGCTTCGAGCGCGAGGCCCTCATCACCGCGCGCCTGCAGCACCCGGCCATCGTCAACGTCTACGAGGCGGGCTACTGGCCTGATGGCGAGCCGTTCTACGCCATGCACCACATCGGCGGGCGTTCCCTCGGTCAGGCCGTGGCCGTGGCCGGCACGCTCCAGGCGAGGCTCGCACTCCTGCCCCACCTGCTGGATGTGGCCGAGGCGCTGGCCTACGCCCACAGCCGCCGGATCATCCACCGGGACCTCAAGCCGCAGAACGTTCTCATCGGGCCGTTCGGTGAGACGGTGGTCATCGACTGGGGGCTGGCCAAGGACCTCACCATCCCCGATCCCCACGATACGCCGTCGGAGATCTCCCGGAATGTCATCGGCGACCCCCATCTCACCGCCGATGGCGCGCTGCTCGGGACGCCGTCGTACATGTCGCCGGAGCAGGCCCGCGGCCAGAGCCTGGGCACCTACACCGATGTGTATGCCCTGGGGGCGCTGCTCTACACGCTCCTCTCGGGGCGGGCTCCCTACGAGGGCCCCCGGGCGCTGCAGGATCTCCTCAAGGGGCCGCCGCCGAGCCTGGTGGGAACGCCCGGCCTGCCCAAGGACCTGGTGACCATCGTGGAGAAGGCCATGGCACGGGAGCCCGGGGAGCGCTATCCCAGCGCCCAGGAGCTGGTGCAGGACCTGCGCCGCTTCCAGACGGGCCAGCTCGTCGCAGCCCACAGCTACACCGCGCGGGAGCTGGTGGCCCGGTGGCTGCGTCGCTATCGGGCCCCCGTGGTCATCGCCCTGGTGGGTGCCGTGCTGCTGGCGGTGGTGGGAGCCGAGAGCGTGCGGCGGATCGTCAACGAGCGGGATGCC
>JBFGDW010000343.1:0-3678 GCA_041580435.1 Candidatus Polarisedimenticolia bacterium
CCAGGTGTCGGCCGACCCGGACATCGCCGACGCGGGCAGCGCGCGGCCGGTGATCATCATCGACCAGCCGCAGACCAACCACAACGGCGGCTGGATGGCCTTCGGCCCGAACGACGGCTACCTCTACATCGGCACCGGCGACGGCGGCAGCGGCTGCGACCCCGGCGACAACGCCCAGGACGGCACCTCGCTGCTGGGCAAGATGCACCGCATTGACGTGAGCTCCCTCCCGTACACCATTCCCGCCGACAATCCCTTCGTGGGAAACGC
Source organism: Candidatus Polarisedimenticolia bacterium (assembly GCA_041580435.1). Lineage (GTDB taxonomy): Bacteria > Acidobacteriota > Polarisedimenticolia > SMYD01 > SMYD01 > JBFGDW01. The sequence continues at coordinate 271 of JBFGDW010000343.1, forward strand.
CGGCGTGGCCGACGAGATCTGGTCCCTGGGGCTGCGCAACCCCTGGCGCTGGTCATTTGACCGGCTCACCGGCGATCTCTACATCGCCGACGTGGGCCAGGTGGAAAAGGAGGAGCTCAACTACCGGCCGGCCAGCTCCACCGGCGGCGAGAACTACGGCTGGGACATCTGGGAGGGGGATCAGTGCGCCAACGCCTCCTGCCCCACCTCGCCGGCCAACTGCCAGAGCATCCCCATCCCCAACCTGGTGATGCCGGTGGAGGTGTTCGACCACCTGCAGGGGTGCTCGGTCTCCGGCGGCTACGTCTACCGGGGCTGCCGCATTCCAGAGCTGTCAGGGACCTACTTCTACTCGGACTACTGCGCCGCGTTCATCCGCACCTTCCGCATCGCCGGTGGTGTGGCCACCGAGCAGGACGACCTGACCGCCGAGCTGGCCCCGGGGGGGGGACTGTCCATCGCCGAGGTGACATCGTTCGGCGAGGATGCCCGGGGCGAGGTGTACATCATCGACCGGGGCGGCGAGGTGTTCAAGATCCTGCCGGTGCTCTCCAGCCTGGAGGTGTCGGGGCAGAACGCCACCCCCTTCTTCCCCACCGAGACGGACTGGGGCTGGGAGGATCTGCAAGCCACCTCCATGCACCCCATCAGCGCCTACCGGGTCTACCGCTCCGCCGGCGGCCCCTCGCCGGTGTTCGACTGCGTCTTCCAGGGCCCGGACCCGGTCTGGGCCGGCGGCGATGCCGACCTGCCCGAGGTGGGCGCTGTGTTCCACTACCTGGTCATCGGCCTGAACGCCGCCGGACAGCAGACCTCCACCGGAACCGCCTCCGACGGCTCGCCCCGCACCCTCTCGGCCGTGGTGTGCCCGGCGTGAAGGGGGGCTGGCTGGCTCCCGCCGTGGCGGCGGCCTGGCTGGCGACTTGCTGGTCCATCGCCGCGCCCGCTGCGGCGCCCGCACGGCCCGTGGACTGGAACGCCGCCGGCGACCGTGCCGTGGAGCTGCTGTCTCGTTACATCCGGCTGGACACCAGCAACCCGCCAGGCGACGTCGTGGCCGCCGGCAAGTTCCTCCAGGAGGTGCTGGAGGAGGCTGGCATCGAGACGCGCTGGCTCGAGTCGGAGCCGGGGGTGACCGGCAACCTGGTGGCGCGCCTGCCCGCGGCGGGCCCTCCGGCGGGCAAGCCGCTCATGCTCCTGCACCACATGGACGTGGTCCCCGCCGATCCCTCGCGCTGGGAGCGGGACCCCTTCGCCGGCCAGGTGGAGGCCGGCCGCATCTGGGGGCGCGGCGCCGTGGACATGAAGGGGTTCGGCGTGCTGCACCTGATGACCTTGCTCCTCCTGAAGGAGCAGGAGGTCCCGCTGGAACGGGACGTGGTGCTGCTGGCCAGCGCCGACGAGGAGGTGGGCGGGACCCGCGGTGTGCAGTGGCTGCAGGCCCACCACCCCGAGGTGCTGGACGTGGCCTGGGTGCTGGACGAGGGCGGGTTCGGTGCCCTGGACGTGGTGGCCGACGGCCGGCTCGTCTTCAACATCTCCGTGGTGGAGAAGCGGATCGTCTGGCTCAGGCTGACGGCCCGCGGCGTGGCCGGCCACGGCTCGCAGCCCCACCCGGACAACCCCAACGACCGCCTCGTGGCCGCCCTGGCGCGGGTGCTGGCCATGAAGGCACCGGGGGACCCGCCGCCGGTGGTGCGGGAGATGCGCCAGCGGGTCGGCGCCCTGGCGGCCAACAAGTTCACCCACGCCATCACCCACACCACCACGTCCCTCACCTCGCTGACGTCAGGTGTGGGCGACCCGCCCAAGATCAACGTCATCCCCTCGGTGGCCACGGCCACCCTGGACAACCGGCTGCTGCCCGGCGTCAGTCCGGCCGACTTCGTGGAGGCGGTGCGCCAGGCGGTGGCCGACCCGTCCATCACCATCGAGGTGGCCTACCAGTCCGGGGAGACGCCCGTCACCCCCTGGGACAGCGACCTGTTCCGGGTCCTGGAGGCCACCCTCAAGCGGCACCATCCCGGCGCGGTGGTGACCCCGGCCTCCGTCCCCTTCGGCACCGACTCCAATACCCTGCGCCAGCAGGGGGTGGGCGCCTACGGCTTCCTGCCGGTGGTGCTGTCCCTGGAGGCGGTCTCCTCCATGCACGGCGACGCCGAGCACATGCCGGTGGAGGCGCTCAAGGCCGGCGTCCGCGTCTTCTACGAGGCTGTCCGCGACTTCGCCGGCCGCCCGCCCGCCGGCGCACCCTGAGGAGAGTTCCGTGTCCCACCACCAGGTGACCGTGCGCTGGCGGCGCGAGTCCGCCGACTTCGCCTACGAGAGCTACAACCGCCGCCACCTGTGGGTCTTCCCCGACGGGGTGGAGGTGGCGGCCTCGGCGGCGCCCGAGTACCGAGGCGAGCCGGAGCGCGTCGACCCCGAGGAGGCCTTCGTGGCCACCCTCTCCAGCTGCCACATGCTCACCTTCCTGGCCATCGCTTCCCGGAAACGCTACGTGGTGGATGGCTACACCGACGCCGCCGAGGGGTTCATGGAGAAGAACGCCGACGGCAAGCTGGCCATCACCCGGGTCATCCTGCGGCCGCGGGTGGAGTTCAGTGGCGAGCGCCGGCCCACGCCGGAGCAGATCCACCAGATGCACCATGCCTCCCACGGCGAGTGCTTCATCGCCAGCTCGGTGCGCACCGACGTGCGGGTGGAGCCGGAGGGACTGGACCCGGCCTAGCTCAGGTCGATCTCGCCGGCTCCGGCGGCCTTGCGGCGCCGCCGGCGGGCGGTGGGCGCCTCGGCCGGGGCGCCGGGGCTTTGCACGGAGCGCACCCAGAACTGGTGCGCCCTCTCCCGGGCCAGGGCCAGGAGGCTGCCCCGGGGGTAGCTCCCTTCCTTGCCCCGGCGCCCGGCGGCCATGCCGGTGAGGATCTCCAGCGCCTCGTGGATGGTCTCCACGGCGTACACACGGAACTGGCGCTTGCCGCAGGCCTTGACCACGTCCAGGCGGAGCATGAGCTCCGCGGCGTTGGCCGCCGGGATGATCACCCCCTGCTCGCCGGTGAGGCCGGCGCCGGCGCAGGTGTCGAAGAACCCCTCGATCTTCTCGTTGACCCCGCCCACCGCCTGCACGTGTCCCATCTGGTCGATGGCCCCGGTCATGGCGACCCCCTGGCGGATGGGGACGCCGGTGAGGGCGCTGATCAGGCAGCAGATCTCGGCCCCGGAGGCCGAGTCCCCGTCGATGCCGCCATAGCTCTGCTCGAAGGCCAGCGACGCGCTGAAGGCCAGGGGGTGATCCGTCTGGAGGAGGTAGCGCAGCAGGCCGCCCAGGATCTGGAACCCCTTGGTGTGGATCGACCCCGAAAGCGCCGACTGCTCCTCGATGTCGATGAGGCCGGCGCTGCCGGCGCC
>JBFGDW010000344.1:0-3647 GCA_041580435.1 Candidatus Polarisedimenticolia bacterium
GGGTGGGAGCGGGTCGGTTGGATGGGCATGGGTGGGGCTCTCCTCGTGTGATGCAGCGGGCGCTCAGCCGCGCCGCGGCTCCGCCTCCTGGCCCAGGCGGTGTCCCAGATCGCGCAGGACCTCCTCCAGGGTGGCATGGTGGCCCATGATGAAGCGGGCCACGAAGCGGAAGATGGGGTTCTTGATCTCGCCATCCTCGGTGATGGCGACGCGGGTGCCGCCCGCCTCGGGGGTCAGCACGTAGGTCCAGGAGCCGCCGAAGGGCAGATCCGGATCGGCCATGCGGGTGACGAGCCGCCGCGGTGGGTCCTCCTCCACGACCTCGTAGGTCAGCGGTCCGGAGGCGCGCACCTCGCGCCAGACCGCATGCCCGTTCCGGTCGGGAAGGCGCTGCATCCCCTGCAGTCCCGAGCGCCAGGAGGGGTGCTCCTGAAACCCGGTGAGGACCTGCCAGACCGTGTCGGGAGGCTGGGGGTAGAGAACGCTGCTGGTGGCCAGATGGGTCCGGGGCAGGAGCGCGCCCGTCCCCGCCACCACCACGACCAGACCGGCCACCACGAGGCCGGCGATGAGCAGGATCCTGAGCATGGGCGGGCGCCACCGGGCGGCCGTTGCCGCCGCCGGGAAGCGGCCCTATTCTATCCCCTGGGCCGGCGGCCGCCAGGTGCAGGCGCCGGAGCCGGCGATCACCACCCGAGCAACCCCCGCCCCGAGGAGTCCCTCCATGATGAACCAGCGCTTCCCCGCGTCCCGCGCCGCCGTGTCCCTGGCGGCCGTCGCCACCCTCCTTCTCTCCGCCGCCTGCGCTGCCCGGCAGCCCGGGATCCAGCGCACCACCGCCCGGGACAAGACCGTCAAGGGGGCGGCCATCGGCGGGGCCGCGGGCGCCGTGCTGGGCGCCGTCCTGGGCGAGGGGGAGGCCGACGAGATCCTGGCCGGGGCCGCCATCGGCGCCGGCATCGGCGCGGGAGTGGGCGCCTACATGGATCGCCAGGAGGAGAAGCTGGCCCGCATCCCCGGCACCACGGTGGAGCGGGTGGGGAAGGACATGCTCCTGGTCCACTTCGCCTCGGACATCCTGTTTGACGTCAACTCGTCCACCCTGAGCGGCGGCTCCCGGTCCACCCTGGACCAGGTGGCCGGCGTGCTCGGCGAGTTCCCCAAGACGGCGGTCATCGTCCAGGGGCACACCGACTCCACCGGCAGCGACGCCCACAACCAGGCGCTGTCGGAGCGCCGGGCTGCCTCGGTGGTGAGCTACCTGGCGGGACGGGGCGTCGATCCGGCCCGGATGCAGGCGCTGGGTTACGGCGAGTCCCAGCCGGTGGCCGACAACGCCACGCCAGACGGACGGCGGCTCAACCGCCGGGTCAACATCCTTCTCAAGGGAAAGGCCCGCTAGGGGGCGGTCGCCGCCGGCGCCTGCTGGACAAGCCGGTCGGCGTGGGCTCGCGCAGCCGGGCTCTCCCTGGCGCCAGCCTCCTCCAGCAGCGCCGCGTAGTAGGACCAGATGGCCGGATCCTGGGGGTTGAGGCGGGCGGCCCGCTCCACGGCCCTCAGGGCGGCATCGGCGCGCCCCAGCTCGGCCAGCGCCATGCCGCGGTTGGCGTGAAACGGCGGCCTCCACGGCTTGCGCGACACCGCCATGTCCAGCAGGCGGAGCGCCTCCTCGGGGCGGCCGAAGTTGAGGCTGAGGCGGCCGGCGTCGGCCAGGGCCACGGCATCGCCTGAGTTCCCGCGCAGGACACCGTCGTACACGGCGGCCGCTTCACGGAACTGGTTGAGCTGCACCAGGGCCTCGGCCAGCCGCCGCGCCGCCTGGGGATGATCCGGATCCCGCTCCACCGCCCGGCGGAAGGCGTCGGCCGCCTCGGGCCAGCGCTGGGCGTAGCTGGCGTTGTCGCCGATGGCGAACCAGGTCTCGGCGCCGTCGAACCCGGCGGCCACCGCCGCCTGCAGGTGCTCGCCGGCGCGCCGGCGCAGCTCGGCCCGCTCGGGGCCGTCGGTGCGCAAGGAGGCATGGAGGTACCCCTGGCCCAGCACGAACTCCTGCTCGCCGGGGTCCAGGGCCGCGAATGCCGCCGGGATCATGGGCTTGAGGGTGTGATCGCCGCGCTGGAGGCGGCCGCTGGGGCGGATGTCGCGGCGGATCCAGTGATCGGTGAAGGTGGTGTGGGGGTGGTCGTCGGGCTCGGCCCGGCGCATGTGGCAGGCGACGCAGTCATCTGCCGGCGTGGTGGCCTGCCGGGCCGATGCGGGGGCGGTGCAGCCGTCGTTGCCGTGGCACTGTCGGCAGCGGCGGGTGAAGAAGTCCTCGGGACGATCCTCCCGGTAAACGGTGACGTGTGGGTTGTGGCAGGTGAGGCACTCCAGGCGGCCGCCGGACTCGGTGAAGCAACGGCTCAGGATCATCCGGTCGGCCTGGGCCGAGATGCCGAACTTGGAGTCCAGCGCCTCGGCATAGTGGAGCTGGATCAAGGCCTCGCCCAGGGGCTGCCCCGGCCGCCAGTCCTCCAGGCGTCGGCCTGGCCGGATGACCCACTGGGTGGAGTGGGAGTCGCCCATGTGGCACTGGAAGCAGACCTGCACCCTCAGGTCGGTGGGCAGGCGGCGCGGGTTGACGATGGTGGCATCCAGCTCGCCGGTGGGCTCCTCCCGCCCGGAGCGCCACTTCTCCACGTGGAGCTGTCCCGGTCCGTGGCAGCGCTCGCAGTTGATCCCGGCCGGGATCGGCTCCTGGTACTGGTTGTCCGTCCCCTCCACGCGCTCCATGCGGGCGTTGTGGCAGAAGACGCACAGGGGCTCGATCTCGCGGGTGAAGTGCTCGTTGCGCGCATCGAAGCCAGGGCACAGGTCCCAGCGCTGCTCCTGGGGATACCAGCACATGGGCATCTGCAGCAGCTTGCCGTCCTCCACCGTGACGTAGGAGCGACTGTGATTCCCCGATCCCAGGACGTAGACCATCTCCCGCTCGTCGACGGCGATCTCCTGGCCGGCGGGGGTGACCGCCCACTGGCGCTGGAAGTAGCGGCCGTCGCGCTCCACCATCCGGTAGCGCAGGCCGGCTGCCGCGAGGGCGATCTCGCCGGACATGGAGAAGTCCTCGTTGGCCACCGCGGGGGTCATGGGGAAGAACGACCGTCCCATGCCGGTGTGCCGGTAGGATGACGTGATCTCCACGTGGCACGAGGCGCACGCCGCCACGCCGACGTAGGCCACGTCGGCGGCCTGGTTCAGAAAGCGGGGCCCGGTGGGTAAAGCCTGACTCTCATCGCGGCTGCAGCCCGAATGCAGCGCGGCCGTGAGAAGCACCGCCAGCAGCAGTGCCGCCAGGCGGTGCGCAGACCCTCCTCCCGTTCCCGCCCCGTGGCCGTGCCGTCCCAGCATCAGCCTCCTCCGTTCCCAGGGCGCGGGAACGCCCCAACATACCGGAGGTGCGACCCGGAAGCAACCGGAATGGTGCGCCGGTGGCGAGTTTCAGCGGGGGTCGGGCTCGGCGGCCAGGATCAGGGCCACCCAGTACAGGCCCAGCGGCGTGGAAGGGGTGCGGCGGTAAGAGACCGCCAGGCCGAAGCGGCGAGCCCGGGCGGCCTGGCCGCGCACGCTCGCCGGAAGCTCGGCGGGGTCGGTGGCGGTGTAGGCGAAGA
>JBFGDW010000345.1:0-3646 GCA_041580435.1 Candidatus Polarisedimenticolia bacterium
CGTGTTGTGGGTCCTGCAGGTGCTCGCCGCGCTGCTCTACGCCGCCTCGGGGGTCATGAAGGTCTTCATGTTCGACGAGATCAGCGACCAGGTTCCGTCCTTCGGCGCCTTGCCGCGGGAAGCGTGGATGGTTCTCGGCATCCTGGAGCTCGTCTGCACCGTCGGGCTGATCGTTCCCGGCGCCCTCCGCTGGCAGCCACGGCTCACGGTCCTGGCGGCCAGTCTCCTTGCCATCGAGAGCCTTGTGTTCATCTGGGTGCACGTCCAGTACGGCGAGGTTTCATCCATCGTCATGAGCGGCGTGCTGGGCCTCCTGATGGCGTTCATCGCCTACGGCCGCATGGTGCTGAAACCGATCATCTGATGGGCGGGTCGGGGGCCGGCACAGCGCCGGCCTTCAGAGCCTCGCGGTCAAAGGTGTACTTCCGCACGACATTGCCCTCCGCGAAGTTCACCTCGATCTTGTCGGCTTTTCTGGCAAAGGAGGATGCTCCGTGGGCGAGCCGCGCGATCTGGAGCGCCTGCTCGTCGGGGGTGAGCCCTTCCGATAACCGGGGGCCCGTCAAGGTCAGGATGACCTCACGGCTGTCCATGGCGCTGTCCATGACGCAGGGACCGACCCCCACCACCGGGAACTGGCAGACGAAGTCTACCTCCACCTGGCCGCCGAACGAGTCCTCGAGGCTCTGGCTCAGCGCGGCCTTGTCACTCTCGGCCTGTGCCCTGCCCGTCGCATCTCCCCTGAGGGCGATGAACCCGGTGCCGGCGGCGGCGAGCAATCCCACCGCCACGAAGGTGCCGAGGATGACTTTCTTGACCATTGCTGACCTGCTCTCCACCAGGACTTCGGATCGCCCCCACGCCACTCACGGGAGACACGGGGCCGGCATTATTCCTGCCGGGCCCCGCCACAAGAGGTTATACGAGGTGTCTTTCGAAAAGGGTCCAGCGCGCCTGGGGCTGGTGGCGCCGGGGCCGCGAAACTCGCCGCCTGCCCTCACTCCACGCGGCGGCAGTCGATGCGCATGAACTCCTCCCAGGCGGCGCCATCCTGGGAGCGCTCGCCGCGCCAGCGAAAGAGCTGTCCGGAGATGTCGAAGTAGGTGGCGCGGGTGAGGGGGTGGGCGGCGAGGGGCTCCCTGAGGACATAGCGGATAGCTCCATCCTCCAGGCTGACGCCGCCCAGATCCTCGGGGCCCAGGTCCACCCAGGTGCCGCCCAGGGCGTTGAGCCATTTCATGGTCCAGGTCTGCCTCGCCGGGTCGTAGGCGCGGATGTTCACGCCAAGGACGATGAGCTCGCCACCTGGCCTCGTCATCCGGTACTCGTCCATGATGGCGTGGCCCTCCAGCACGTAGCGCCCCGTCCAGGTGGCCGGGAAGGTCTCCCAGGCCTCGCCCTCCCCCTTGATCCGGGCCTCGCAGCTCCACCGCCCGATCAGGAAGCCGAAGCGCGCCAGCTCCGGCGGAGCGTTGTGGTTGAGAGCGCCGTTAGACTCGGTGATCGGCGCCCGGGCCTCGGGCCCCTTTCCTGCTGGCGGTGGCTCGGGGCCTGTGCAGAAGGCCGCCGTGGCCAGGAGCGCCGTGAGCCCTGAGACGGCCATGGTCCTTCCCAGGTTCATCGCCATGCCTCAGCGTGCGGTCAGGCGCTCCACGTCGGTGAGCCAGTCCTGCACGACCACCAGGTAGGACGCGCGCCGGATGTCCGACTCGCGGCGCGCCAGCAGCAGCTTGCTGCCGTCGGGGGAGAGGCTGAAGCTCGCCCCGGCGTCGGAGCTTGAGAAGTAGCTCCCCTCGAAGAGGAGCTCCGGCTCGCCCAGCCGCAGGGTTGGGCCCGGCTCGACGGAAGCGGCCATGACCTTGACGTTCTCGTCCGAATCGCATTCCAGCAGGATCTCCCGGCCGTCGGGAGCCCAGAGGGATGTGGAGGAGCACTGCCCGGTCTCCACGCGCATCTTCGCCCCGCCTCCCGGGAAGCGCCGCAGGTAAGTGCCGGCGGGGCCGCCCTCGGTGGACACGTAGGCGAGCCACTGGCCATCGGGACTGAGGGACGGGCTGAACTCGTTGGCCTCGGTGGCCAGGAACGGCCGTGCCTCGCCTCCCTCATGGAGATCCAGGTACCAGATGTCGCTGCCGGTCTCGGGGTGGTAGAGGGAGAGGGCCAGGTAGCGTCCGTCGCTGGAGATGGATCGGGTCGCCACCCAGGTTCCCGTGAGCCTGGCCAGGGTCTCGGGCTCGCCGCCGTCCAGTTCAAGGCTCAGGATCTCCGCCTCGTGGGTGCCGAAACGGGCGTAGTAGAGGCGTCTACCGTCGGGGGAAAAGACGGGGTTCGAGGGGAAGTCCAGGTTCTGATCGAACAGAGGCGTGAGCGTTCGCCGCTCCAGGTCGTAGAGGCCGTACCGGACCGTCCCCCGCTGGCGGCCGGTGACCACGAGCCTGCGGCCGTCGGAGGACAGGTCGAAGGTCGGCCACGGAAACGGGACGGTGCCGATCACCTCCTCCCGGCCCTGGCGATCCACCCAGACCAGCGTGGCGTCCGGCAGACCGCCCACCGGTCCCGGCCCGTACACCAGGGTGCCGGTGGTGGAGACGGCGAGCTGGGGCACCGGGGCGCCGACATTGGGGTGGTCCATGAGGACATCGAAGGGAACGGGTGCGGCCGGCCCCGTGATCTCCAGGGTGGACGCCGAGAACGGGGCGACCATCACCCCTCCCTGGCGCACGAACAGGAGATGGCCGGAGGAGAGGTACAGCGGGTGGCTGGCGTCCTCCAGGACGGTGCGGGGCTCGCCGCCGTCCAGGGGGAGCGACTTGATGCTCAGGCTGTCCCGGGTCTGGGCGAAGAAGAGAACCGTCTTGGTGCCCGGGATCATGCTCGGTCCCAGATGCCACTCCCCCTCGGGGTCGCTGAGGACGGCTGGGATGCCGCCATCGGCATTCACGACGCGCAGGCCGCCGTTCCAGGTGTCGAAGACGATGCGGCCGTCGTCGCTCCAGGTCCCGCGCTGCCAGACCGCGTTGGGCAGGTCTGTGGCCAGGGTCACCGGACGGCCACCAGCCAGGGGCACCTTCTTGAGGGAGGCGTCCGCGAAGTAGGCCAGCCACGCGCCATCGGGGGAAAAGAAAGGCTGGGCTCCGGGATAGGTCTCCGGCAGCGATCGAACAGCCAGGTCTCCCAGGTCACGGATCCGGAGCAGGTTCCCGTCCCAGGGCCGGTAGGCGATCACGCGGCCGTCCCGGCTGATGGCCAGCGAGTGCCCCGGATAGCTCTGGACCCCGAACGGCGCATCGGCGGGGAGGGGGATCGTCAGCCGTGTCGGCGGGCGGGGTGGAGCCGTGTCCGTTCCGCGGAACAGCACGAAGAGCAGGCTCGCGGCGGCCGCGCCGGCCAGGGTGGCACCTAGCAGGGGCAAGGGCCGCCACCTCGACGTGGCGACGGGGGTGGCGGCATCACCCGCGGAGTCCGCGCCGAGGCCGTCTTCAAGAAACAGCCTGGCGTCGCCGATGTCCCGGAGCCGATCCTGGGGTTGCTTCGCCAGGCAGCGGCGCAGCAGGGCGTGCACCGTGCCAGGCACTCCCGCCGGCAGCGCCGACCAGTCGGGCTCCGTCTTGAGCACGCCGGCGAGGATGTCGGACACGGTCTCGCC
>JBFGDW010000346.1:0-3644 GCA_041580435.1 Candidatus Polarisedimenticolia bacterium
CGCCGGCGGCGGCGGCGCCGCCGGCGGCCGGGGCGGGAGCCAGGCTCCTCCCCCTTGAGCACCGGCGGATCGCTCTCTCCCAGCGCCGCGCGCACCCGCTCGGACCAGCGCCGGATCTCCTGGCGCCCCTCCCCGGAGGCTGCGGCGTGGACCCGGAACAGCTGGAACGCCCCGGGGAAGTAGCCCCGGCGCACGAAGGCCGACACGGAGAAGCGGCGGCCCTTGGGATGGACCAGGCGCCGCTGGGCCAGGAACATCTGGATGATCCTGGCCGTGTCGGCGCGGGTCAGGCGCAGTCGCAAGGCCAGGGGACGCACGATCTCCTGGACCTGGTCCCCCAGTGCGTTCCCCGCCGGAGGCTTGCCCGTGACCTGCTCCCGGACCAGGTGGTAAAGAAGGACGGCCATCTGCACCGCCCTGGGGACCGCCTCCTCGCCGGCGGCCACCAGCCGGTCCAGCTCCTCCAGGTAGGCCCAGAACAGCTCCGGCTCCTGATCCAGCACCGGCCCCAGCTCGGGAAGCAGGTGCTCCAGCAGGCCCGTCTCGTGGAGCAGGTCGAAGCTGGCCCTGGCCCGGCCCGATCCCAGCAGCCGGTAGATCTCCTCCAGGACCCGGGGCGGCGCCGACAGGCTGATGGCGGCGGCATGGCGCCGTATCGCCTCCAGAGTCTCCGGCTCGATGCGAAAGTCCAGGCGCGCGGCGAACTTCACCGCCCGCATCATGCGCACCGGATCCTCCTGGAACCGGATGTCCGGATCACCGATGGTGCGGATGGCGTGATCCTCCAGGTCAGCCAGGCCGCCCACGTAATCGATGATGGAGTAGCTGGAGATGTCGTAGAACAGGGCGTTGATGGTGAAATCCCGGCGCCGCGCGTCCTCCTCCGGCGTCCCGAAGGTGTTCTCCCAGGTCACCAGGAGCTTGCGGCCTCCGTCCCCGTCCTCCTCCGCCCCGTCCGGCTCCCCACGAGGCGCCGCCTCCCCCTCAGGCTCTTCCACCTCGGCCTTGGCCCGAAAGGTGGCCACCTCCACCACCTTCTTGCCGAACACCACGTGCACCAGGCGGAACCGGCGCCCCACGATCCACGAGTTGCGGAACAGGCGCTTCACCTCCCCCGGCCGGGCGTCTGTGGCAATGTCGAAGTCCTTGGGACGCAGACCCAGAAGGAGGTCACGGACGCTTCCTCCCACCAGGTAGGCGGTGTTCCCGTGGCGGTTCAGCCGGTAGAGGACCTTCAGGGCATCGGGATCGATCTGCCGGCGGGAGATGGGGTGCTCGGAGCGCGGTATGATGCGGGGATCCATCAGGGGTGCAGGGTCAGGCCGTAACGTGGCTCCCGTGACGCCGCGGGAAGCTCCGGCTGTGGTCATGGTGCGAGCGCGCCGGGCTGGCTCCCCCCCGGCCTAGCGCTCGGGGTCGGCATCGTCCTCGCCGGATCCCCCGGCAGGGTCGGCCGCGGCGTCACGGCCTCGAGGTCGCCCGCGATCCAGCATGGAGGGCCAGTTTCCCGGGCCCAGCCCGGAGCCTCCTCCCAGCTCCAGCCCCGGCGGCGCCTCGGGATCACCCTCGGCGCCTTCCTGCCCGCCCGTTCCCCGGAGACGGCCGCTGCGGGCGGCGGCCCGGGCCAGGGCGTCGCTGCGCGCCCGCGCCGCGGCCGCGGCCGCGTCGGGGTCGATGCCGCCCTGCCCCTCCAGGGTGAGGGGGATCGGCTGCTCCATCGCCGGATCGGCCTGGCCCACGATGCGCGTGGGTGCTGGCCGGCCACCGCTGGGATCCACGCCGCCGCCACCGCCGCCGGCGGCGGCCTGCACGTTGGGCACGGTGGCTGGCTGGGCGCTGGTCACATCCAGGACTTGGGCGATGAGCTTTCCGGGCACGCCGATCTCCGAGCGCTTCCCCAGGACCAGGTAGCCCCAGTCCCCTTCGGTGCGGAACTCCTGCACCCGCAGCGTCCTGCCGTTGTGAAACACCACCAGCTTGTCGGCGTGGGCGGCGGCGGGGGCGGCGAGGGTCAGGGCCGCCCCGAGCAAGGCGACCGCGGTTCGGGGCATCTGGGCACTCTCCTGTTCCCCGAAGGGACGGGAAGCTAGTATAACACGGCGAGAGGCCCGAAGCCCGCGGCCGGTCCTCCGCTCCCGGGACGGGAGGGGATCCGGGCCCGTATCCCCCTCGGGAGGCGCCATGACCCTCACCACCCTCACCCTGGCCGCCGCGCTGGCCTCTGCCACCCTGTCCGCTCCCCCGCCACCGGCGCGGCCGGCGGAGGAGGCGGCAGCCGCCGGGTCCGTCTCCGGGGAGGAGATCCTGCAGCGCCTGCAGCGCGTCTCCGCCGTCTACCGCCGGGCGGTGCTCCAGTTCACCTGCACCGAGGGCTTCCTGGAGGAGGACGTGGAGCCCTTCACCGGCGAGCTGGACGGGAGGCGGGAGGCCCGGTACCGCTACCTCTTGCAGGCCGATCCCGAGGATCCCGCCGTGACCGAGTACCGTGAGATCCTGGTCCGGGACGGCATCCCGGTGCGGTCCGCCCCGGAGGTGGTGCTCACCTTCACCCCTCCGCCCTTCCTGTGGGCCACCCTCTTCGACGAGCGCAACGCCTCCCACCTGCGCTTCCAGGTGCTGGGCCGGGAGCGCCGCGGCGTGGTGGACACCCTCATCGTCGGCTTCGAGGGACTGCTGGCCTACCAGGAAGGGACGCGCCTGGGGGAGTGGAGCGGCCGCGTCTGGGTGGATCGGGATCGCCTGGTGCCCGTTCGCCTGGAGGCGGAGCCGGCGGGCCAGGACACCGAGCTGGAGATGAAGCTGGAGCGCTACCTCCGGGCCTTCCGGCTTGGAGGCGTGCGCCTGCGGCCCCGCCCCCGGGCCTTCGCCCTGTCGGTGGACTTTTTGGTGACCCGCTACGGACTCACCTTCCCCTCCACCGCCACCTGGCGCCGGCTCGTGCTGGACGATGCCGGCGAGCGGGGAACCGAGCGGATGGTGCAGCGCCGGTTCGAGGATTACCGCTTCCTCAACGTCCGGGTGGAAGAGATCCTGGGAGAGGTGGTGGGAGAGGAGCCGTCCGGGCCCTAGGCCCGAGGGCGCGCCGTCTCAGACCCGGGTGATGTAGGCCCCGGTGCGTGTATCCACCTCGATGGTGTCCCCTTCCTCCACGAACTGGGGGACGTTGACGGTGAGTCCCGTCTCCAGCTTGGCCGGCTTGGCCGAGCCGGTGGCGGTCGCGCCGAGCATCGCCGGCTCGGTCTGCACGATCTTGAGGCGCACCGAAAGTGGCAGCTCCACCCCCAGTGGCGTTCCCTCGTGGAACTCCACCTTGACCACGGTGTTGGGGAGCATGTAGCCCAGTGCCTCGCCCAGGGCGTCAGCGGACAGATGCACCTGCTCGTAGGTCTGGGTGTTCATGAAGACGTAATGATCCCCGTCCTGGTAGAGGTACTCCATGTCGGCCTGCTCCAGGACCGCTCGCTCCACCACGTCCTCGCTGCGATACCGGTGGTCGTAGGTGGAGCCGCTGCGCAGGTTTCGCAGGCGCGTCTGCACGAAGCCTCGCAGGTTGCCGGGGGTCACGTGCTGGGAGGACTCCACCCGGAACAGCTCGCCGTCGCGCAGCAGGATCTGGCCCACGCGGATCTGTGTTGCCTTCATGC
>JBFGDW010000347.1:0-3632 GCA_041580435.1 Candidatus Polarisedimenticolia bacterium
AAGCCCAAGGTGCGCGACGACTTCAACATGAACCCGATGAAGCTTGACGCCACCGTGCGCATGGGCGTGGGCGGCCTCAACCTCTTCGCCAGCTACGGCCTCAACAGCCTCTTCCGCGGGATGCACTCCCTCAAGGGTCTGGCCGGCATGTTCGGGCGCGGCGACCTCTCGCGCCTGGCCCACCGCCTGGAGGACGTCCTGGACCGGTTGCGCATGGGGGAGTGCACCTTGGATGCTGGCTTCCTGGACCTCCTCTTCGACGCCCACGAGCGCCTGGAGGCCCTGGTGTCGGGGTGCGCGGGAGAGGATGCCGGGCTGGAGGAGCTTCTGGGCCGGCTCCAGGCCGCGCTGGGGGAGAACAAGGGCGAAGAAGCGGCTGCAGGCGTGGCTGGGGCGTCCGATCCCCAGGGCCCATCCCCGCCGGTGGGACTGGATGCGGCCCTCCTGTCCAGCCTCACCCGGTTCGAGGAGCACCGACTGCGGGCAGCCCTGGCCGCGGGAGTCCCGGTGCGCCTGGTGGCGCTGCGGCTCCCCATGGAGAGCTTCGACGGCGATCTCCGGTCCATCATCGGCAGCGTGGGGGAGGCCGGAGAGGTGATCAGCACCCTTCCCTGCTACCAGCCGGACGAGGCGGTGGATGGCCTGGGGTTCCAGCTGCTGGTGGCGGCCACGTGCAGCGAGGAGGAGCTGCTGGCGCGGGTGGGCCGGCCGGCCCGGGTGGAGACCGTGCGGGCGGTGAGCGATGAGCCGAGCCTGGCGCCCCCGGCTCCCGGCGGGGGCCCTGTCGATCCGCCCCAGACCAGCCGGGCGGACGACGATGCCGGGCCGGCGGCGGGGGAGGCCGGGGGCTCGGCCAGCGTCCGGGTGGACCTGGAGCGCCTGGACCGGATCATGAACTCGGTGGGCGAGCTGCTCCTGTTCCGGCGCTCCATCGCCGACGTGGCCCGCCGGCTGGTGGACAACCCGGCCACCCAGGTCCTGGGCCGGGACCTGACCCGCGCCACACGGGACCTGGACAAGCGGCTCCACGAGCTCCAGCGGTCGGTCATCGGTGCCCGGATGGTCCCGGTCAGCCAGATGGTGGGCCGGCTGTCGCGTCTGGTCCGCAAGCTCTCCAGGCGCTCGGGCAAGGAGATGGTTCTGGAGTCGCGAGGCGGCCAGACCGAGCTGGACAAGGTGATGATCGATCGCCTGCTCAACCCCCTGATCCACATGGTGCGCAACGCCGTTGATCATGGTCTGGAGGATCCCCATGAGCGGCGTCGAGCCGGCAAGCCCGCCCGCGGCCGGCTTCTGCTCACGGCGGCCCAGCGCGGCAACTCGGTGATCATCACCCTCTCCGATGATGGGCGGGGGATCGACGCCGAGACCGTGTGCCGGGCCGGCGTAAAGCGCGGCCTGCTGGAGCCGGGCACCCCGGCCAGCCTGGAGCTGGCCTGCGACCTCATCTTCGAGCCCGGTTTCAGCTCGTCGCCCGCCGTGGACGAGGTGTCCGGCCGGGGCTTCGGCCTGGACGTGGCGCGCCGGGAGATCCGGGCTCTCAACGGCGAGGTGACCCTGCGCACCTCTCCTGGCGTGGGGACGGTGCTGGAGATCGAGCTGCCCATCACGCTGGCCATCATCCAGTGCATGCTGGTGCGCGCCGGAGATCTGGACTTCGCCGTGCCGGTGGCCGCCATCGCCGAGACCCTGCGGTACCGGCCGGAGCGCACCGAGTCCATCGCCACCAGTCCGGTGGTCCGCCTCAGGGGGGAAACACTCCCCCTAGTGGACCTGCGGCGCTTCTTCCGCCTCCAGGGCGGCCCGGACGGACCTCCGGGGTACGTGGTGGTCACGCGCTCGGGCGAGCGGCCCCTGGCCCTGGCGGTGGGCGACCTCATGGGCCAGCACGAGGTGGTGATCAAGCCAGTGGGACGCCGGCTGGAGAGCATCCCCGGCATCGCCGGCGCCACCGAGGTGGCCGAGAACCGCGCGGCCCTGGTGTTGGATGTGACGACGCTCACGGCGGAGGTGCAGCGCATGAGCGGAGCCGCTTAGGCAGCAGGAGGAGGATCCATGAGCCAGCCCACACCCCGGGGACACGAGACGGACGGCCTGGAGATCCTGCTGGAGCCAGGCGGGGAGAGCAGACCGCAGGACGGCATGACCCAGGTGCTCACCTTCCGCCTGGCGGGCGAGCGCTACGGCATCCCCATTGGCTGCATCGTGGAGATCCTGAAGTACCGCCAGGCCACCCCCATCCCGCGCTCCGAGCCGGTGGTCCACGGCATCGTCTCGCTTCGCGGGCGGATCGTGACGGTCCTGGATGCCCGCCGCCGGCTGGAGCTGCACGCGGCGGAGATCGGCCCGGCCACACGGATCATCGTGGTCCGGGATGCTGACGAGCCGGTGGGGCTCCTCGTGGACGAGGTGCTGCAGGTGATGAAGCTGCCGGCGGACGCCGTGAAGCCGCCGCCGGCCACCATCCGCGCGGCGGCCGAGCGCGGCATCGCCGGCGTCTGCGATACGCGCCAGGACTCGATTCTCATCCTGCTGGACATGCAGGGATTCCTCAAGGTGTAGGGGAGACGTGATGGACACCATGGTTCTCATCGGCTGTCCCGTCTGCGGGCGGCGGTACCGCTACGACACGGCGCGCTTTGGCACCCGGGGTGTCCGCCTTCGCTGCCGCTCTTGCGAGGCGGTCATGAAGATCGACCTGTACCGGGACGGGGCCGGGGACGCCCACGCGGAGCCGGCCCTGGAGGCCCCAGCGCCTGAGGAGAGGGAGTCTGTCTTCGCCTCGGAGGCCGCCCCCGACAGCGACGGCTCCGGCCCAGGCGTCCCACCGCCCGCCACTCCGGCGCCGCCGGTGGGGACCCTGGACGCCGAGGCCGAGCTGCGCCTGGAGGAGACCTTTGGCCCGTCCCCCGACCAGCGCCCCGCCGCACTGGTGGCCGATCGGGACGAGGGGCTGCGTGCCGTGCTGGCCGGCGCCCTGGCCGAGGGCGGGTACGAGGTCCATGCTGTGTCAGACGGGCTCGAGGCGCGCCGCAACCTGGCCGCGCCCCGCTTGCAGCTCGCCTTCCTGAACGTCTACCTCCCCCATGTGCTGGGGGTCACCCTGTGCTCGGAGATCAAGCGGCACCCGGAGCTGGCCCGGATCCACGTGGTGCTCGTGGGCTCCCTCTACCGCCGCGACCGGTTCGTGCGCGACCCCCACGAGATGTACGGCGCCGACGGATTCCTGGACGGCAGCGGTTCCCCCGAGGAGATGCGGGCCCGCGTGGCCGGCATCTGCGATGGCCTGGGTCAGCCGCCGCTGGCCGAGGAGCCCGTGGAGGGGGATACCCGAGCCGAGCTCATCCGCCTGGCCCGCATCGTGGCCGGCGACATCATCCTGTACAACCCGCGCATCGCCGAGCAGGAGATCGCCGCCGGGCGATTCTTCGTGACCTTCGCCCAGGAGGTCAGGGAGGGAGAGGCGCTGGTGGCCCATCGCTTCCCCCACCTGAGCGATCACCGGGATCTGTACATGGAGGCGCTCCGGGAGGCGGTGGAGCACCACGGGGAGGCGGCCGGCATTCCCGTCAGGGCCGGGCACTGAGACATGGAGTCCGCCGGCCGCACACCCCTCCTGGACGGACGCGAGA
>JBFGDW010000348.1:0-3624 GCA_041580435.1 Candidatus Polarisedimenticolia bacterium
GACCGAGGCAGGCCGGGCCGCCGCCGGGAAGCTCGCCGCCAGCTGGGAGGGCGCAGGGCTCGATGCCGGCCTGTGGACGTTCCGGTCCCGCGTACCCAGGCTGGCGTCGGCCCGGCTCACGCTGCATGCGCCCGGTGACGCGGCCCGGGACATCACTCCAGGCGAGGACCCGCTGGCGGGCATCTGGCCGGCGGAGGCCGGGCCGGTCCCACCTCCCTTCATCAGCGGCTCGGGCGAGGCGAGCCTGGAAGCGGAGGCGGTGTACGCCTTCATGGGCCGCCCCGAGGACTTCGACCTGCTGGCGGCCCACGACATCGACCTGCGGGACCGGATCGTGCTGGTGCGGGCCGCCGGTGTGGCGGCGGCGCGGCCGGCACTGGAGCGGGCCGCGGCGCGCGGGGCGCTGGCCGTACTTCTCGCCCCCGACCTGCCGTCTGGAAGGGACGAGGCCGCCTATCCGGCAGGCCCGGGGCGCGCCGCCGACGCGGTGACTCGCGGCGCCCTCCCCTCGCCGCCACGGGCCGAGGGCGGCGGGAGGCTGCCCGTCCACCCCGTGGGAGAGCGCGAGGCGCAGGCGGTGCTGGCCAGCCTCGCAGGGGTCGAGGCGCCGGCAAGCTGGCGCGGGGAGGGAACGGCGGGAAAGCACCTCGGCCCCGGTCCAGGCCGAGTGGCCCTGGAGCTGCGTCTGGACTCCTCGCCCCTGGAGGCGGTGAACGTGCTGGCCCGCCTGGAGGGGGCGGTCTGGCCCGATCAGATCGTGGTGCTCGGGGCAGCACGGGACGCCTGGGCGCTGGATGCCGCCGAGAACGGGACCTCGGTGGCGGCGCTGAGCGAGATCGCCCTCGGCCTGTCGCGGCTGGTGGCGAAGGGCTGGCGGCCGCGGCGCACCATCCTGCTGGCGGCGTGGGACGCCTCCCTGGCCGGCGGCCTGGGCGCGGCCGCATGGCTGGAGGACGGCCCTCTCCCCCTGGTGGGCGGTGCGGTGGCCTACCTGGACGCGGGCCGGGGCCTGTCCGGGCCCCGCCTGGAGGTGATCGCGTCGCCGGAGCTTCGCCACCTGGCCGAGTCTGTGGCCGGGGTGGCGGGGCCGCCGGACTCGGCGCTCCTGCCCGACGCCGCCGCCTTCGCGGCCCGGGGCATCCCCGTGGTGGAGATCGCGCGCCCTGGCGGAGCCGGCAGCGCGGCGAGCACCGCCCACGACACGCTGGATCGGCTGGAGCGATTCGCCGATGCAGGGCTGGCGCAGGCCGCCGGGGCTGCGCGCCTGTGGGCCACCCTCGCCCTGCGACTGGCCGACGCTCCCCTGCCGCCCCTGGCCCACGCCGCCGCTGCGGGCGAGGCGCTGGCCGCGGTGGCCCCGCTGCTGGAGGATGCCCACCGCGCCTTCGCCGAGAACCCGCCGCCGCTCAACAACCTGCGCCTGGCACTGCTGCGCCTGCGGCGCACCGCCGAGGCGTGGGACGAGGCGGCGCGCCGGGAGCTGGCGGCTCATGCCGGACCATCCGGGGCCGGCAGGTCCGCCGCCCGCGGAGACGTCCCGGACCCCATGGATCGCCGGGGACGCGCCGGCGCCGCCAGCCTGTCGGCACGCCTGGCCCTCAGCGGACAGCCCCTGGCGGACTACGGCGGCTGCACCAGCCTGCTGTCCTGCCCCGATCCCACCGGCGGCCCGGCCGTGCCGCTGCCGGGACTGCGCGCCGCCCTGGTCCGGGGCGATCGTGACGACTTCGTGGCCCAGACCCTCATCCTGGTCTCCGCCGCCCAGACCGCCACGCTGCGCCTGGAGGAGGCCCTGCTCATCCTTCAGCAAGGAGCCGTGAGCCGTGACCGGACACACTGAACACCTGGATAGGTTCCGCAAGGAAAGGGAGCACCTCAACAACAAGCTGCTGGCCACGGGCCACAAGGGGATCCAGCGCTTCCTCGCCCTGGATCACCAGGCCTACAAGGACGGCGCCCTGCCGGCCAGGGTGAAGGAGCTCATGGGCCTGTCCGCCTCGCTGGTGCTGCGTTGCGACGACTGCATCACCTACCACGTGATCCGCTGCGCCGAGGAGGGGATCACCCAGGAGGAGTTCCTGGACGCCTTTCACATCGCCCTGGTGGTGGGCGGGAGCATCGTTATCCCCCACGTCCGCCGCGCCATGGATCGGGTGGAGGAGGCACTGGCAGGCAAGGGCTGAGGACTCCGGCCACCGTGGTACGATCCTGGCGGTGAAGACCCACGTCATCGAGGGGATCGAGCTGCATCTGGCCCATGCCGACGAGCTGCGCATGGACTGGGTGGGCCGCCGCGACCTGGTGCGCCAGCTCCTGGCCGCCTGGCTGGTGGTGGACGACGCGGATCTCCCACTGAACCCGCGCCTGGTGGGCAAGCCCGGCGTGGGCAAGACCACCCTGGCCTACGCCGCCGCCCGGGAGCTGGGCCGATCAGTCTGGCTGTACCAGGCCACAATGGACACGCGCCCCGAGGATCTCCTGGTGACGCCGGTGGTGGGCCCCGGCGGCACCATCCAGTACTCGGCCTCGCCCCTGGTCACCGCCATGATCGAGGGTGGCGTCTGCGTCCTGGACGAGGGCAACCGGATGAGCGAGAAGTCGTGGGCCTCCCTGGCGCCGCTCCTGGACGGCCGCCGGTACGTGGAGTCGGTGGTGGCCGGCGTGAAGGTCAAGGCCCATGCCGATTTCCGCATCTGCGTCACCATGAACGACGATGCCTCCACCTTCGACATCCCCGAGTACATCCACTCCCGCCTCCAGCCCCAGATCCTCATCGACTTCCCCGACGAGGAGGAGGAGCGCCTGATCCTGGAGCGCAACGTCCCCTTCGCGCCGGAGGAGGTCCTGGGTTACGTGGTCCGCTTCCTGCGCGCCGCCCACGAGGATGATGAGCGCTTCACCGTGCGCGACGGCATCAACCTGGCCCGCTACGCCCTCAAGCGGCTCCACCAGGAGCCGGGCCGTGATCCCCATGTCGCCCTGGCCGAGGCGGTGAAGATGATCCTGGGCCCGGAGGCGCGACGGTACCTGGCATACGGGACGGATGACGACGGCGACGACGGCACGGGGCCGTGGACGATTCGCTGACTGCCTCCAGTGGCCGCCTGCGGGCGGTCCCCCTCCTGCACGGCCGCTTCGAGTTCGCGGTGGAGGTGCGCCGCGCCTTCGCCGCCCACCAGCCCACCGACGTGGTGGTGGAGCTACCTGGAGCCCTGGCCGACGCGGTGACCACGGCGGTGCGGCGGCTCCCCCTGCTGTCGCTGGTCCAGGTGCGCCCGGCCCCGGCCGGCCGGCGGACGGCGGACCGCGAGCCCCTCTACCTGCTGGTGGAGCCCACCGACGGCATCGTGGAGGCGGTGCGGCTGGCGCTGGAGCACTCCCTGCCCGTGACCTTCGCCGACCGGGACGGTGTGTCGGTCACCCCGGTGCGGGAGGCGTTCCCCGACCCCAGCGCGGTGGAGAGCATCGGCCTGGAGGCCTATGCCAGGCTCTGCATGGAGGCCATGGAAGAGGGCTTCACCGCCCCCGAGGACCGCCACCGGGAGCGGCTCATGGCGTGGCACCTGACGCGCATCCTGGCGGACCCCGGCCGGAGGGTGCTGTTCGTGTGCGGCCTGTCCCACC
>JBFGDW010000349.1:0-3590 GCA_041580435.1 Candidatus Polarisedimenticolia bacterium
CCAGCGCGGCCACCAGCAGGTTCACCGGCACCAGCAGGACCAGGACCGCCAGCGAGAAGGTGCGGCTGGCGGTGTCGGGATCGGCCGCCTGCTCGGCCCCCAGGCCGCACATGGCGCACTGGGCCAGGGCCGGCCCGCCGCCGGCCGCCAGCCCCACCAGGGACAGGGCGGCGGCCCGTTTCAGCCAGCGCGGGACCCGGGGCACGGCGCGCGTCCCTAGTGGCCGTCCGGCGCGGCGGCGCCGGGGGTCGGCGGGGGCAGGTCCCGGAACACGCCCCGGTCCCGAACCCGCAGGCTGTCGGGGAAGATGACGTTGAGCAGCAGGATGCACGCCACCACGGCCGGGATCAGGGTGAGCACCAGGCTCATGCGCTCGAACTTGAGGTGCATGAAGTAGGCCACGATGAGCACCGTCTTGATGATGCTCAGGCCCAGTAGCACCAGCAGCATGACCACCAGCGGCAGGTGGAGGTAGGCCAGCGCCACCTCGATGATGGTCAGGGCCAGGAGCCAGCCCCAGATGATGTACATGATCCGCATGCCGGGAGCGGCGTGGTCGTGATCGCTCATGGTCAGTGGCCTCCGCTCATGTTGACCGACAGCAGGTAAATCATGGGGAAGACGAACATCCAGACCAGGTCCACGAAGTGCCAGTACAGGCCGCTGACCTCCACGTCCAGGGCGGTGAGCTTGCCCCGCCCGAAGGCCACGGCGATCACGCCCAGGTAGAGGACGCCAGTGAGCACGTGGAACATGTGCAGGCCGGTGATGGTGAAGAAGGTCCCGCCGAACAGGGGGTCGCCCCAGGGGTTGGAGGTCAGCGTCATCCCCTCGTGGATGAGCTCGCGCCACTCGTTGGCGTGCAGGAGGAGGAACGCCATGCCGCCGGCCATGGTGGCGTACAGCCAGCGGGCGCTGGCGGACCGGTTCCCCTTCTGGGCGTGATGCACCGCCAGCACCATGGTGAGACTGCTGGACAGGAGGCAGAACGTCATCAGGGTGGAGACGGCGATGGACGGCCACAGGTGGAATGGCGTGGGCCAGTTGGCGCTGGACAGGCGCAGGTAGCTGTAGCAGAAGAGCGCCGCCGAGAAGGTCATGGCGTCGGAGATGATGAACAGCCACATCCCCAGCTTCTTGTTGTTGACGCCGTAGGGGGAGACGCCGCCGCCCCACGCCCAGCGCCCCGTCGTTTCAGTCGCCGCTTGTTGCACGCTTCATCTCCCCAGGACCAGGACCAGGAGCAGCCCCAGCCACACCACATCCACGAAGTGCCAGTAGACCGCCGTGGCCCGGGCCACCGTCGAGGCGGCGACCTGCCGCCAGCCCCGGGCCGGCCAGGCGGCCGCCGCCAGCAAGGCCACCAGCCCCGCCGCCACGTGCACGGCGTGGGTGCCGCTGAGCAGGTACAGGAAGGAGCCGTAGGGGGTGGTGCCCAGCCCCAGGCCGCCGGCCAGCAGCTGCCGCCACCCCGCCACCTGGCAGGCCATGAAACCGGCGCCCAGGGCCAGGGCGAGCCAGATCCAGGGGCCGGCGCCGGCGGCCCTGCCCAGGCGGGCCCGGCCGGCCTCCAGCGCCGCGCTGGAGGCGAGGAGCGCCACGGTCCCGGCCCACATCACCCCTGGCACCGCCACCGGCGCCCAGTCGCCCCCCAGGCCCCGGCGCACCACGAAGGCGCTCACCAGGGAGAAAAACAGCATGAGGGTGGGGACCAGCGCCAGCCACACACCCATGAGGATCAGCGTGTCCACCGGCAGCCTGGTCCGCTGGCCGTCGCCACCGCCGAAGCGCAGCACCCGGCCCGCCGGCGGGCGGGGGGCCGGGCGGGCGGCCGGCGAGCTGGCGCGGGCGGGAGCGGCCACGGCCGTCAGGCTCCCTGGGGCGCCGCCGAGGGCTCGGCGTCCTGCATGATGAACTCCGCCGCTCCGGGCACGCCGTACTCGTACGGCCCGTGGTGGACCACCGGCTCGGCCCCGCCGAAGTTGTCATGGGGCGGCGGCGACGGCACCGTCCACTCCAGGGTGGTGGCCTCCCACGGGTTCGCGCTGGCCCGCCGCCCCCGGAACATGCTCCACACCAGGTTGACCACGAAGAGAAGCTGGGCCGCCGCCGTGAGGATGGCGGCGATGGTGATGAACCGGTGCACCGGCATCATCCAGCCCATGAACTCGTAGGTGGTGGGGTCGTAGTAGCGGCGGGGATGGGCCCCCAGGCCGATGCCGTGCATGGGCATGAAGATGGCGTACACCCCCACCAGGGACAGGATGAAGTGGATCTTGCCCAGGGGCTCGCTCATCATCCGTCCGAACATCTTGGGGAACCAGTAGTAGGTGCCGGCGAAGATGCCGAAGATGGCCGCCACCCCCATGATCATGTGGAAGTGGCCCACCACGAAGTAGGTGTCGTGGAGGTACAGGTCCAGGGAGGTCTGGCCCAGGAAGATGCCGCTGAGGCCCCCGGTCACGAACAGGGAGACGAACCCCAGGGCGAAGAGCATGGGCGTGGTGAAGCGGATGCGGCCGCCCCAGATGGTCCCCAGCCAGTTGAAGGTCTTGATGGCCGAGGGGACGCCGATGCACAGGGTCAGCAGGCTGAAGGCCACCGAGGTGAAGGGGTTCATGCCGCTGATGAACATGTGGTGGCCCCAGACGAAGAACCCCAGCAGCCCGATGGCGAAGATGGCGTAGACCATGGCCCGGTAGCCGAAGACCGGCTTGCGGGCGAAGGTGGCCAGGATCTGGCTGGTGGCTCCCATCCCCGGGATGATGGCGATGTAGACCTCCGGGTGGCCGAAGAACCAGAACATGTGCTGCCAGAGGATGGGCGAGCCGCCGTGGTGATCCACCGGCGTGCCGGCCACCACCAGCCCTCCCGGCACGAAGAAGCTGGTGCCCCCGATCCGGTCCATGAGGAGGAGGATGCCGCCGCCCAGCAGCACCGGGAACGCCAGCAGGGCCAGCACGGCGGTGGTGAACCAGGCCCAGACCGTCAGCGGCATCCGCATGAGGGTCATCCCCTTGGCCCGCATGGCCAGGGTGGTGACGATGAAGTTCAGGGCGCCCAGCAGGGAGGCGATGCAGAAGAGGGCGATGCTGCCGATCCAGAGGTTCATCCCCATCCCCTGCCCCGGCCCGGCGATCTCCCCCAGGGCCGACAGGGGGGCGTAGGCCGTCCAGCCGCCCAGGGGGGCGCCGCCCTCCACGAAGAAGGCGGCCATGAGGGTGACGAACCCCAGGAAGGTGACCCAGAACGACAGCATGTTGAGGCGCGGGAAGGCCATGTCGGCGGCGCCGATCTGGATGGGCAGCACGTAGTTGCCAAAGCCGCCCTGGGGCGCCGTGGTGAGCACGAAGAAGACCAACATGGTGCCGTGCATGGTCACCAGGGACATGTAGAACTCGGGGCTGGCCAGCCGCGCCGCCATGTCGGGCGAGAAGACGGCGCTGAGCCAGGGGTAGAAGTTCTCGGGGTAGGCCAGCTGCAGGCGCATCCCCAGCGACAGGATCATCCCCACGAAGACCGAGGCGAAGGCCAGGAAGAGGTACTGGATGCCGATCACCTTGTGATCGACGCTGAAGATCCACTTGCGG
>JBFGDW010000350.1:0-3571 GCA_041580435.1 Candidatus Polarisedimenticolia bacterium
CATCGGCCGGGCGGCGCGCAACGTCCGGGGCCAGGCGGTCCTCTACGCCGACACCCTCACCGACTCGCTGCAGGCGGCGGTGGAGGAGACGCGGCGCCGGCGCCAGCGCCAGGAGGCGTACAACCGCGAGCACGGGATCACGCCGGCCACGGTGGTGAAGGCCCCGGACGACGTCCTGTGGGCGGTGGCCGAGGGGGACTACCTGCGGGTGGAGACGGCCCGGGAGGCGCCGGAGGACGCCTGGTCCCCCGACGAGCTGGAGGCGGAGATCGACCGGCTGGAGGAGGCCATGCGGGCCGCGGCGGCCGATCTCAAGTTCGAGAAGGCGGCGGAGCTGCGCGACCGGGTGCGCTACCTGCGCCAGCGCACCCTCATGGCCGGCGCATGAGCGGCGCCGGCGGCCCGGCGCTGCGGGAGCGGGCCGCAGCCCTCCCCGAGCGGCCCGGCTGCTACCTCTTCAAGAGCGCCCGGGGACGCATCCTCTACGTGGGGAAGGCCAAGGCCCTCAGGCGGCGGGTGCTGTCGTACTTCCGTCCCGCCGCCGGACATCCGCCCCGGGTGCAGGCCATGCTGGCCGAGGCCCGCGACCTGGAGGTGATCCTCACCGGCAGCGAGGTGGAGGCCCTGATCCTGGAGAACAGCCTGGTCAAGAAGAACCGCCCGCGCTACAACGTCCTGCTTCGTGATGACAAGAACTTCCCCTACCTCAAGCTGACCATCCAGGATCCGTTCCCCCGGGTGGTCCTGGTGCGGCGGCCGCGCATGGACGGCCAGCTCTACTACGGCCCCTTCACCCCGGCCAGCGTGGCGCGCCGGTCCCTCAAGATGGTCGCCCGGTTCTTCCAGGTGGCCACCTGCTACGAGAAGTTCGACGGCTCCCGCCGGCGACCCTGCCTGCTGTACCAGATGCACCAGTGCCTGGCCCCGTGCGTGGGATACGTGGAGCAGTCGGCCTACGGCGAGGCGGTGCAGGACGTGCGGCTCTTCCTGGAGGGGAGGGACAAGGAGCTGGCCGGCTCCCTGGAAGGGAAGATGCGGGCCGCGTCGGCGGCGCAGGAGTACGAGCGGGCCGCCCATTACCGGGATCTGCTGCGAGCGGTGCGGGCGCTCTCCCGGCGCCAGGCGGTGGCCTCGGTGGGGCTGGAGGACCAGGACTACTTCGGCATGCACCGGCAGGGGGGGCGGGCCGCCCTGCAGGTGTTCCAGATGCGCGGCGGACTCGTCCAGTCGCGGCGCGAGTTCTTCTTCGAGGATGTGGAGGGGGAGGACGGCGCCTTCCTGGCCGAGGCGCTGGCCCGGTACTACGCGGGCACGCCGGCCGTTCCCCGGCGGGTCTTCCTCCCGGCCCGTCCCGCGGATCTGTCCCTCCTGGAGGAGTGGCTGCGGGGACAGCGGGGGGAGGCGGTGCGCATCACCGTGCCGCGCCGGGGCGTGCACCGGTCCTTCATGGAGACGGTCCAGGAGAACGCCCGCCTGGCCTGGGAGGGGCGTTTCGCGGCTGATCACAACCTGGGCGTGGCGGTCCACGAGGCGCTCCGGGAGATCCTGGGCATGGACGAGGCGCCGTCGCGCATCGAGGGGTTCGACGTCTCCCACGTGCAGGGGACCGACACGGTGGCCTCGGTGGTGGTCTGGGAGGGGGGGCGGCCCCGGCGCCAGGACTACCGGCGCATGCGCATCCGGCGGCCCACAGGGGGAGACGACTTCGCCGCCATGGGAGAGGCGGTGAGCCGTCGCTACGCGCGGCTCGTCAAGGAGGGGAAGCGCCTGCCCGACCTGATCCTCATCGACGGCGGCAAGGGGCAGCTGGGGGCGGCCCTGCGGGCCCTGGAGGAGCTGGGCGTGGCCACCGTCCCGGTCCTTGCCCTGGCCAAGCGCCAGGAGGAGATCCTGCTGCCGGGTGTGCCGGAGCCGGTGCGGCTGCCCGCCGACTCCCCGGTGCGCCACCTGGTCACCCGGATCCGCGACGAGGCGCATCGCCACGCCGTCACCTACCATCGCCGCCGGCGCCAGGAGCGGACGCTGTCCACGGAGCTGACCCGGGTCCCGGGCATCGGCCCCCGCCGGGCCCGGGCGCTGCTGCGCGCCTTCGGCAGCGTGCAGGGGGTGCGGGAGGCGGGCCAGGAGGATCTGGCCGGAGTGGTGGGTCCCGCGGCGGCCCGGGCGGTGCGCCGGCACCTGGGCGAGCTGGCCGGCAAGGAGATGTCGTGACCCTGGAGCAGATGCTGGACGCCCGCCGCCGGCAGGTGGACGCGGCCCTGGACCGGCTCCTGCCGCCGGACACCCGCCCGCCGGCCGCGCTGCACCGCTCCATGCGGTACACCCACCTGGCCCCGGGCAAGCGCGTCCGCCCCATCCTCACCTTGATGTGCGGCGAGATCTTCGACGCCCCCGCCGGCCCGCTGCTGGAGGCCGCCTGCGCGGTGGAGATGGTCCACGGCTCCTCCCTCATCCTGGACGACCTGCCGTGCATGGACGACGCCGCCCTGCGGCGTGGTCGACCTGCCAACCACCGGGAGTTCGGCGAGTCCACGGCGCTGCTGGCGGCGCTGGGCCTCCTCAACGGCGCCTTCGGCGTGCTGGCCGGCCTGGCCGAGATGGGCGTGCCTCCGGGGACGGCGGCGGCGGCGGCACGGGCCCTGGCGGCGGCCATCGGCTCCGACGGCCTCATCGCCGGGCAGGTGGTGGACCTGGAGGCCGACGGCCGGACCATCGACCTGGAGACACTGGAGTTCATCCACAGCCACAAGACCGGACGGCTGTTCATCGCCTCCGCCGAGCTGGGTGCCATCCTGGGCGGGGCCAGGACCCGGGACCGCAAGGCCCTGGTGCGCTTCGCCAAGAACCTGGGCCTGGCCTTCCAGATCACCGACGACCTGCTGGACGCCGTCGCCGATGCCCGCACCCTGGGGAAGGACGTGCGCAAGGACAAGGGCCGGACCACCTTCGCCACCCTCTGCGGTGCGGAGGGGGCGCGCTCCCTGTCCGACGAGCTCATGGACCACGCCCTGGAGGCGCTGGCACCGCTGGGGCGCCGGGGACAGCACCTGCGCGATCTGGCCGAGAGGATCCGGCACCGTGTCGACTGATCCGGCTGGCGGCCCGGTCGGCGGGAAGCCGGACGACACGCCCACCCTGGAGGAGATCCGGGAGGAGCTGCGACGGCGGGGGTACCTGGACTCGCCCCTGGATCGATTCCTGCTGCGCGATCGCCTCCGGCGCCGCCTGACCCGGGCCGGAGCCGCCGCCACGGTGGCGGCCCGGGCCGGACTGCTGGGAGGGCCCCTGGTGGGGATCCCGGTGGCCGTGACCGCCTCGGCCCTGGCCAGTGGCCACGGAGGGGCCGGCGCCCTGCTGCGGCTGGCGCTGGTCCTGTCGGTGGCCTTCGGCCTGCTGCTGGCGCTGCTGGAAGGGGCGGCGGCCGTGATCCTCCGCCGACTGGGGGGCGGCCGCGCCGCCCGCCTGGCCGCCCGCGCCGGGGTGGTGGTGGCCGGGCTGGGAACCGTCTACCTGGCGCTCTGGTGGCGGGCGCGGCGGGGGAACCTGGGGGGGATCGGCTGGCTGGACCTGC
>JBFGDW010000351.1:0-3570 GCA_041580435.1 Candidatus Polarisedimenticolia bacterium
GCCGATCTCTATGCCGGCTCGGCCAGCGGCCCGTCCCTCGCCCCGGTCTGGACCGTCGTGGGGGATCGGCATCGCGGGCGGCTGGGGGGCGCGGTGGCCGGGGCCGGGGACGTGAACGGCGATGGCCATGACGACCTCCTGGTGGGAGCGCCTGGCACGGGAGGGCCGCTTAGCGCCGCCGGCCGGGCCTACCTCTATCTCGGCTCGCCGTCCGGTCCGGCGCCGCAGCCCGACTGGATCGCAGCCGCCGCCGGCTACCAGGCGATGTTCGGCGCCGCAGTGTCGGGGATCGGCGATGTGAACGGCGACGGGTTCGGCGACGTTGCCGTGGGGGCGCCCCTGGCGAGCCGCGGCGAGAGCGGCGAGGGGCGCATCTTCGTGTGGCACGGAGGCCCGGGTGGCCTGCCGCCTGGCAATGCGGCCGGCGCGGCCTGGATGGCGGAGGGGGATCAGGCCGGCGCCCGGCTGGGAGCGGCCCTCTCCGGCGCGGGGGATGTCGATGGCGATGGCTTCAGCGATCTGCTGGCCGGGGCGCCGGGACTGGACCCCGGTGCAATGCCCGGCGCCGGTGCGCTCTTCCTCTGGCCTGGCTCCGGGGCGGGCCTGGTTGCGCCTGGAGGCGTGGCGGGTGCGCCCTGGTGGGCGCCGGGAGAGGAGGCTGGCGGTGGGCTGGGGATGGCGATCGCGGCGGCTGGGGACGTGAATGGCGATGGCTATGCCGACGTGGCCGCCGGCGCGCCGCTGGCCTCGGCCGGGGGAGCCGCCGGGCGCGGGGCGGTCTTCGTCTGGCATGGTGGCCCGGGAGGGCTGCCGGCGCTGGCCACCCCCTCCACCGCCGACACCATCCTGACGGGCAGCCTGGCGGGGGAAGGGCTGGGCGGGGCCGTGGCCGGGGCGGGCGATGTCAATGGTGACGGCATGGGCGATCTGCTGGTGGGGGCCGCCGGCGCCGGCGGAGCCGGTCAGGGGCAGGCGGCCCTGCACCTGGGTTCGGGGACGGGGCTGCTGCCGGCGCCGGCGTGGACGGCAAGCGGCTCCCAGGCCGGCGCGGCTCTGGGTGGATCCGTGGCCGGCGCCGGCGACGTGAACGGCGATGGCTTCGGCGACCTGCTGGCCGGGGCGCCCGGGGCGGGGGAGCAGGGGGGTGGCGAGGCGGTGGTGCACCCCGGGAACGGCGGCTGGGGGACCGACCGGGCGGTGCTGCAGGGGCACGCGGGCAGCGCCACACCTATCGCGCTCCTGGGCAAGGCGGATGCCGGCGACACCTTCCGGTTGCAGCGCCTTGGCCGCACCCCGGCCGGACGCGGGCGGGTGCGCCTGGAGGCCCAGGTCGCCCCGCAGGGCGAACCCCTCGCTGGAAGCGCCATCCGCCGCGGGCCGTGGCTCGACACCTCGGTCCCCACCGCCGAAGGCAGCGCCACCTTGCTGGACGATGTCATGGGCGGCCTCACTCCGGCCATGCCCCACCGCTGGCGGGTGCGCACCGCCGCCTCAAGCCCCTTCTTCCCCCGCAGTCCCTGGGCCAGCCTGTGGCGTGCCGCCCCGACCCAGACGGTGGTGCGCACCGCCGGCTGCCGGGACCAGGACGGCGACGGGTTCGGTCTGGCCCCGGATCCGTCGTGCGCCGGCGGGTCGGCGGCCGACTGCGACGACGCCGCCGCGGCGGTGCACCCGGGCGCCGCGGAGATCTGCGACATGCTGGACAACGACTGCGACGGGCTGGTGGACGCCCCGCCGGGCACGCCCCTGGTGGCCGTGCAGGTTCCGCCGGCCGCGTCTGTCCGCCTGTCCTGGTCTCCCCTGCCGGGCGCCGCCGCCTACGACGTGATCTCCGGCGATGCTGCCCTGCTGCGGCCCGCCTGGGGCCCTGGTGCAACGGCCGCCTGCCTGGCCGACGACCTGGCAGGGACGGAGCTGGAGCTGCCTGACCCGCCGCCGGCCGGGGGGATCCGCTGGTACCTGGTGCGTGGAGTGGCATGCGGCGCCGGCGGATCGTACGAGAGCGGCGGCGCGGGACAGGCGGCGCCGCGGCAGGGCTCACTGTCCGGGGCGCCGCAGGCCTGCCCCTGATCGCCTCCCGGCCATTGCAATCCCGCCGCCGGAGCGACAGACTGGGCGCCGGGTTCTTCAACGGGAGGTGACTCATGCGCCCACGTGCCCTCGCCCTGCTCCTGTTCCTGCTCCTGCTCCCGGCGGCGGCCGCCGCCCAGAGCGTCATCCAGGGGTTCGACCAGAACCGGGATGGTGGCCCGAATCCGTTCCACACCAAGGGGTTCGTCACCAGTCCCCTGTACGCCAACGTGCGGGACACCATGCTGGCGGCCTACGGCGGCTCGGTGGTGGTGGGGAGCACGGCCTTCCCCCAGGGGGTGCCCGCCGTCACCCGTGACGTGCTGGAGGGCACCGACATCTTCGTGGTCACCGGCATGACGGTCTCGCTGAGCGAGGAGGAGGCCTGCCTGCTGCAGGCATTCGTGGAGAACGGGGGTGCGGTGCTCTCCTTCCGGAACGAGTGGACGCCGCCGGCCCTCATGGGGGCGGGGATCGGGGTGTTCGACGGCACCGGCTTCGCCGCCATCGCCAACGCCGCGTCACCCATCATTGCCGGGCCGTTCGGGACCGTGACCTCGCCGGTGCGCGTGGGGGCCAACACCGCCTACGATCCCACCGGCGGCGGCTCCCCCTTGCTCACCGACAATGGCCGGCCCATGGCGCTGGTCTTCCCGGAAGGGAGTGGCCGCCTGGGGCGGGCGGTGATCATCGGCGACGAGGAGATCTTCCTCAACGGGCCGGCCCCCTTCAGCGCCGAGCTGCACGGGACCCGGGCCAACAACCAGCTGCTGTTCAGGAACATCATCGATTACCTGCTGGGGGCGCCGGGGCTGGATGCCGCCGGCGAGGCGGCCCTGGGGGCGTGCATCGACGCCGACGGCGACGGCGCCAGCGAGGTGGAGGACTGCGACGACGCCGACTGCGCCGTCCACCCGGGAGCCCAGGAGGTCCTGGACGGCAAGGACAACGACTGCGACGGGGAGATCGACGAGGGGCTCGACGCCGACGGCGACGGCGTGCCCGACCGGTGGGACGCCTGCCCTGGTACGCCGCCGGACTCGCCGGTGGACAGCGACGGGTGCCCGGTGGACTGCACCGAGCCGGCGGACGCCGATGGCGACGGGTTTGGCCCGGGCGTTGACTGCGACGACACGGATCCGGCCATCAACCCGGCCGCCACCGAGATCCCGGGCAACGCCGTGGACGAGGACTGCGACGGTGGCGCCCTGTGCGACGCGGCCGCCGTCTATGCCACCCACGGGGAGTACGTGAGCTGCGTGGCCAGGGAGGCCCGCCGCCTCGCGGCGGAGGGGAAGATCACCCAGGCGGCGGCGGCGCGGCTGATCAGCGAGGCCGCACGGACCGCCATCGGCCGCCCGCGGCGGGAGGCATCACCGGCAGGCCTGATGGTGGGTGCGGCCGGCGTGCGCTGAGGTGACCGTCAGCGCCCAGTGCTCAGGGTGAGAAGCGGCCCGCCCCCCCCGCCCCCCGCCGACTGCAGGGAGAACAGGTAGGTGA
>JBFGDW010000352.1:0-3553 GCA_041580435.1 Candidatus Polarisedimenticolia bacterium
CCCGCATTCACGCCCGGGAGATCCTGGACAGCCGCGGCAATCCCACCGTGGAGGCGGAGGCGACCCTCGCCTCGGGCGCCACGGGGCGGGCGGCGGTCCCCTCGGGGGCCTCCACCGGCGCCCGGGAGGCGCTGGAGCTGCGGGATGGCGGCCCGCGCTACGGGGGCAAGGGGGTGCGCCAGGCGGTGGGCCACGTCAACGGCGAGCTGGCCCGGGCGCTGGCCGGGCTGGACGGGCGGGACCAGGCCGGCGTGGATCAGGCGCTGCGGCAGGCCGACGGCACCCGGGACAAGTCGCGCCTGGGGGCCAACGCCCTGCTGGGCGTCTCCCTGGCGGTGGCCCGGGCGGCGGCGGCGGCGGCCGGCCAGCCCCTCTACCGCCACCTGGGGCGCGGTGGTGGCGTGGTCCTGCCGGTGCCCATGCTCAACATCCTCAATGGCGGCGAGCACGCCGACAACAACGTGGACATCCAGGAGTTCATGGTGCTGCCGGTGGGGGCGACCAGCTTCGCCGAGGCGCTCCGCATGGGGGCCGAGATCTACCACGCCCTCAAGACGGTTCTCCGCCGCAAGGGGCTGGCCACGGCGGTGGGGGACGAGGGGGGGTTCGCCCCCGACCTGAGATCCAACGATCAGGCCCTGGATGTGATCCTGGAGGCCATGGAGGCCGCCGGGCATGCCCCCGGCCAGGACATCCTCCTGGCCCTGGACGTGGCGGCTTCCTCGCTGCTGCAGGAAAACGGCACCTACAGGCTGGCGGCGGAGGCGCAGCCGGTGAAGGACGTGGACGGGATGATCCGGTTCTACGAGGACCTGGTGGCGCGCTACCCCATCATCTCCATCGAGGATGGCCTGGGTGAGGATGACGGGCCGGGCTGGGCGCGCCTCACCTCGGCACTGGGGGAACGGGTGCAGCTGGTGGGCGACGACCTGTTCGTGACCGATCCCGAGACGGTGCAGCGGGGCATTCGCGAGGGGCTGGCCAACGCCGTCCTCATCAAGCTGAACCAGGTGGGGACCCTGAGCGAGACGGTGCGCACCGTGGACCTGGCCCGGGAGGCCGGCTACGCCCGCATCGTGTCCCACCGCTCCGGGGAGACCGAGGACACCTTCATCGCCGACCTGGTGGTGGCCCTTGAGTGCGGGCAGATCAAGACCGGGGCGCCCTGCCGCTCGGAGCGGGTGGCCAAGTACAACCAGCTGCTGCGCATCGAGGAGGAGCTGGGCGCGTCGGCGCGGTACGCGGGGCGGGAGCCGTACGCCCGGGACCGGGCACGGCCGTGAGGGGCGGCTCGAGCCGCGGCCGGCGGCGGCCCCTGGCCCTGCGCCTGGGCCTAGCAGGGGCGGCGGCGGTGTTCGCTCTCCTGGTCCTGCGCCTGCTGGTGGCTGATGACGGCTTCCCGGCGCTCCTCACCCTGCGCGCGGATCTGGAGGCGCTGCGGCAGGACGCCAGCGCCCTGGCGGAGCGGAATCAGGAGCTGGGTGCCGCCATCCGCGGCCTGCGCCACGATCTTCACCCGGTGGAGCGGATCGCCCGGGAGGAGCTGGACTTTGCCGCCCCCGGGGAGATCACCTACCTGTTCCCGGCTGACCTGGAGGCGCGGCAGCGGCCACGAAAGCTGGATGGGACGGAGAGGGCGCGGTGACGGCAGCGGCCGGCGCGCTCAGGTTGTCTCCTCTGATCCTTGCCCTGGTGCTGGCGGCGGCCTGCGGCGGGGGGGTTGCCCCGCTGGATCTGAGCGGGCTGGAGGCCCAGGGGGAGGCGGGCCGGCTGGCCCTGGACCTCATGGAAGCCCACGGCGGCGCGGCTGACTTCCACGCCCTGGGTGACGTGGAGCTGTCGGTGCAGGCGGAGCACTTCGACAGCGCCGGCGCCTTGCGGGGGACGGTGCGGGAGCTGCACCGGTTCCAGGCGGCGCCGCCGGCCCGCTACCTGCTGCGCCGCACCGGCGGGAAGGTGGTGGAGCTGGGCCTGGCCGGGGAGCGGGGCTGGGCCAGGGTGGACGGCGTCCCCCAGCCAGGCGGGCGCCCGGCGGAGGTGGCCGCCGAGGAGCTGCGGCTGCTGTGGATCCTGAACCGCGCCCCCTTCTGCCTGGCCGACCCGGGGGTCCAGGTGTCGCTCATCACCGGCGCCTCCGCGCCAGGCGATGGCCTCAGGCGCCTGGCGGTGGAGGTGGGAGGGCCGGACGGGCCGCGCCCCCGGCGGTTCGTCTTCTTCATCGATGGTGTCTCGGGCCTGCTGCAGCGCGTGCTGTTCGAGGTGCCCGGCGACGCGGGCGGGCTGCCGCTGCGGGAGGCGCGGGCCGAGGGCTACCAGACCGTGCCGGGGACGCGCCTGGTGTCGGCCTGGAGCCTCACGGCGGCGGGGCCCGACGGCGTGCCCCTGGGCCTGCCCGACACCCGCTGGACGGTGGCGGAGGTGAGGACGGGCAACGGCTTCACCGATCAGCTGTACGAGGCGAACGGCGCGCCCTGAGCCTCTCAGGGACCCCCCGGAAGCCAGCCCCGCAGGCGCGCCAGCAGCCGGTGCCCCAGGCCCAGCAAGCGGCGCCGCCAGGCAGCCGGCTCCGACGCCGCCAGATCGTAGGTCCGATCCCCCCGGCGCACCGCCAGGATCCGGCCCAGCAGCTCCGCGGGCGCGATGCGCCGATAGCGGCCGCCCTCCCACGCCAGATGAGCGGCGTCGCCGGAACGGCCGCGCGGCAGCGGTGTGATGTAGCGGAGGACGGAGTGGCGACCCCCCTCGGCGGCGATCAGGACGTAATCACCGAGACTGGGCGGATGCTCGCGACAGGTGACGGGCACCAGGACATCGCCGCGATGGAAGGCCGGCGCGAGGGCATCGTCCTGAACGACGAACGCCGGCAGGCAATCAACCTCGAGGGCTGACCGCGCCGGCGCTCGCTGGCGGGTTGCGTGGATCGAAGGGAGCGGCTTTAGCTGCCCCGGACCCACTCGTTGTCGAGAGGCATGGTGGTCTTGGTGCCATACCCCTGCGCCGGGCCGATGGCGGCGAGGATCTCCTGCTCCGTGTAGCTCTTCAAGGTTGGCTTGCGGTAGGGCCGCCTCACCTTGGGAGTCACCTTGTTCATCTTGCTCATACCCCACCCCCCCGATACTGGTCGGCGGAACCGCTTGGTCAGAATCTGAAATCCGGCGGTTGTGCATGCTTATACACCGATACACCTAGAAGGTCAAGAGGAAGTCCCCGGCCTGGCATCACGGCGGCCTCGCGGTAAGATAAGGGCATGGCACCCCCCCTCCGCGCCCTCCTGCACGCCCTGATCCTGGCCGCCGCTGGCCTGGGGGTCCCCGTCCCGGGGGCGGTGGCGGTCCCAGCCGGGCCCGGGGGAGAGGCCGTTCCGGCCGCGGATGGGGCCCTGGATCGGCCCGATCCCTGTGAGGCTGGGGCCGATCTGGGGCCGATCCGGGTTCAGGTGGGGGCGGTGGAGGCGCTCACCGAGGTGGGGGCGCCCATCGCCATCCCGGTGCGGGTCAAGGGGGTCTGCGGCCTGGGGGGCTTCTCCTTCTGGCTGCAGTTCGACCGGGGGATC
>JBFGDW010000353.1:0-3529 GCA_041580435.1 Candidatus Polarisedimenticolia bacterium
CGCGGGCCTCGGCCTACAACCTCTACAAGGGCACCACCCAGGAGTTCACCCCCTGGAGCTGGAACCAGACCTGCCTGGCCACGGCCACCGCCGTTCGCTCCCACGTGGACGCCACCGTCCCGGACGCCGCCGGTAAGGTGCAGTTCTACCTGCCCACCGGGGTCAACACCTGCGGTGAAGGTGGAAACGGGCTGACCTCGACAGGCGGAGCCCGGGGGACGGGCACGCCCTGCGGCGCCGGCGCGGCCGACACCGACGGTGACGGGCACCTGAACCAGCACGACAACTGCGCCGCCCTCGCCAATCCGGGCCAGGAGGACGTGGACCTGGACAACTTCGGCGACGTCTGCGACAACTGCCCCACCGTGTTCAACCCCAGCCAGAGCGACGCCGACGGCGATGGTCTGGGCGACGCGTGCGATCCGAGCTGAGGCCCTGGCACCTCCTGGCGCTGGCGCTGCTCGCGGCTCTCGCGGCCGTGCCCCGGTTCGGCACGCGCGAGAACCCGTCGGCCGAGCTGTCCGACTCGGACTATTACCTGGACATGGTCCAGGTGTTCGCAGGCGCCAGTCCGGAGTTTGATCCCTTCCACACGGCTCCCGGCGGCAGCGGCAGCCGCCACTATGCGCGCCCGCTCCTGGCGCTTTTGGCGGCCCCCCTGGCCCGCGCCGGGATGCCCCCCGCCGTCGCCCTCAGCCTGGTCAGCCTCCTGTCGGCGTGGACGGTGGCAGTGGCCCTCCTGGGGCTGGCGCGAGGGGTGCTGGGGGCCGGCCCCCTGGCGTGGCTACCGCCGGCGCTCTTCCTGACCGGCTTCCCACAGGTGAACTGGGGGTACCACATCCTGTCGGACTCCCTGGGGTACGCCACGGCGCTTCTGGCCACCCTGGCCGCCTGCTCCTACCTGGGCGGGGAGAGGGGGGAGCAGTCCAGACGGTTCGGTTCCCGCGCCGTGTGGGCCCTGGCCGGGATCTGGGCGCTTCAGGCCACAGCCTTCCTGGCCCGGGAAACCGCCTGGTTGACCCTGGTGGTGGTGCTGGCCCTGGCCGCCTGGGACAGGCGGTGGAGGTCAAGGCCGGCGGCGCTGGCGGCCCTGGTGGCGGTCCTGCTGCTGGCCCGGCTGCCGCTCATGGCTTACGTCCGGCACTTCGGACTGGAGCCGGTGAGCATTCCCTTCGCTCCGGCGGCCTGGGTGGATCCAGGCTACATGCTGGACTTCCTGGCCAAGTCGGGCCTGGCGTTTCACCTGGCCTGGCCCCTCGCCCTGGCCGGGGCCTGGCGCCTGCGGGGACGCTCGCTGCCGCCGGTGGTCCTGGGCTGGAGCGTGGCCGCCGTGCTGTACATCGCGGCCGGGTACCTCCATAATTCAATGGGCGCCATAGGCTATCCGCTGCGCATGAGCTTTGCCCTCTTTCCGCTGGTCTACCTGCTTGCGGCGCAGGCCGTGGCGGCGCATCCGGCGCTGGCGGGACGGCCGCGGCTCGTGGCCATCCTGCTGGTGGTGGCCAACGCCCTCGTCTCCCTCACCGGCGTGGCCCTGGATCCGGGGACGAGCGTGGTGCTGGCTCCAGGATCGGGCGCCGAGATCCCGGCGCCACCGTCGAGTTAGCGAGCGCCCAGGAGGAGGCTCCGGCTGCTTAGCCGGCGCGCCTCGTGGCGATGACCCCTAGCCCGTCAGCCAAATAGGTCGATCGAGAGCGCAGCAGGAAGGCGGCAGCGGCGTCGAGCGTGGCGTAAGCCAGCTTTCCCATACGCCGTGTCCATGCTTCTCCCGACCGGAAGGTGGCCTTGCCCTTGCCCGGGTACACGAACATGGAATGCACCTGGAACCCATGTCGAGTCAGTGCCGCCCGGAGGGTGGCGGGACTGTAGAGCGCTGAGTGCTGCGGATGGATGAGCTCTCGACCGGCACGGGCCAGGAGCACGTTCTCCAGGCGATAGGCGTTGGGGGTCGTGATGACCAGCCGCGATGACGGTCCCATGCTTCGGGAGGCGCCCTCCAGGAGGTTTCCGGGACACGTCAGATGCTCGATGATGTCAGCAGCGAGGACGAGATCGAACGGGCCGCCCTCCACGGACCACCCCGGCGACTCCACGTCCACATGCCTGATGTTGGTGATCCCCAGCTCCCCAAGGCGTTGAATGCCGGCGGCATCCACGTCCACGCCCACGCACGCGGAGGCCGCCTCGGTGACGCGCTGGTGGAGGAACTTCCGGTCTTCCATGCGCCGGGTCAGCATGCCGCTGTCCACGGCACCCACATGCAGGATGGAAACTCCACGGCACAGGCTGACCAGGAATTCATCCCGGTCGGCCACCTTCTGCGGCCGGGTGTGGGCCTGCAGCCACTCGATGCCTTCGTCGGGAGACAATCCGCCCCCGTTCTGGCCGCGGAGCCTCATGCACCCGAGCCCTGGCGCCGCTGGCCCGACGGGCGTGGCGCCGCCGTGTCTTCGGCCTGACCAGAGAAGCCGTCCCGGGGCTTGGACGACCGCTGCTCGGGAAGACCGCAGGCCCTCTCCAACACTTGGCTCAGGCTCTCCCCGAAGCGTTCACTGGTGAAGTGCCGTTCGTAGAGCTCACGGGACGCCATGGCCATCTGCCTGTAGAGTCCGGGATCTTGCAGGACGCGCACGATGCCGGCCGCCAGCGCGGCTGGATTCCTGGCAGGGAGAATGAGGCCATTTGCGCCATGAATCACGGTCTCCGCGATGCAGCCTGCCGCGCTGGTGAGAACAGGGAGGCTGGCGCACATTGCTTCCAGGATGGCCAGGGGCTGGCCCTCGTCGTAGGAGGGCAGAGTGAAGATGTGACTGTTACTCAGGATGCGTCTCTTTTCTGGCGGTCCCTGGGCGGACCGTAGCGTGACCGAACGACCCAGAGACAAACGATGGATGATATGTCGTACCTGGATCTCGGTCTCACGGTCCGCCCATTCTCCAACGAAGAGGAATGTCGCATGCGGAAAATGTTCACGCACGAGAGGCACGGCCTCGAGCACATCCAGGACGCCCTTGCTCTCCGCCAGTGTGCTCAGGAAGACGATCCTGGGCGCCGGCGCGGGCCCCGGGCGCTCGGTGAAGCGTCCACAGAAATCCTCCACGCCGTTGGGGACCACGCTGATCCTGTCACGGGGCAGGATCCCATCGAACATCCCTCGCAGGCTCTCGCCCAGAACAATGGCTTGCGCCACCTGCCCTAGGCAGAACCGGATGAGAACGCGGAGGGGTGCCGGAGCCCGGGCGTAGAACTCCCGGAAATGGCCACCGTGGAGATGGATGACAGTGGGGGTCCCCAGAAGGCGGCAAGGCACGAGGAAGCAGGCATCGCGCAGGAAGCCCAGGGATGCCTGGGCGATGGGTACGTAGACGGCGTCCGGCCAGCCGCGGACGAGGAGACGAAGGAACCTCAGGCCGTGTCGGAGGGCCAGCCACACATTCCTGAAGTCGAGCCGGCCGACGTTGGCGAGCGGTCGCCGGTCCGCGGTGTCCAGGTGGAGGAGGGTGAAGCGCTCCGCCAGGACCTCCAGCAC
>JBFGDW010000354.1:0-3521 GCA_041580435.1 Candidatus Polarisedimenticolia bacterium
GCCGCCAGCCCGCCGGCTCGGGCCACAGGCGGAAAACGTCGTGGTCGTCATCCTCCAGGATGATCCGTCCGCCCGGCCGCACTGCCCGCACCATGACCGCCACCACGGCTCCCGGGTCGGGTACGTGCTCCAGGACGAAGCGGGCGTGGGCCACGTCGAACGTCCCCCACTCGCCGTCGGCCAGGGGCGGCTCGTGGACCGAGCCCCGCCGGAATTCCACCCGGTCCTCCTCGCCCGCCTCCCGGGCCAGCTCCCGGGCCCGGTTGATCTGCTCGTCGCTGCGCTCGATGCCCACCACGCGGCCCCGGGGTCCGGCGGCGCGGGCCATGGCCCGGCTGAACTGGCCCAGGCCGCTCCCCACGTCCAGGATCCGCTCCTCCCCCGCCAGCGCCATCCGGGCCAGGGAGCCTGCGTTGATCAGGTCGTTGAGGAGCGACAGGCGCTGCTGCTCCCGGGGCGTGGTGCCGTGGACATAGCGCGACTCGGATCCGGCCATCTCAGACCTCAGAGGATGCGGAGGATCTTCTCGGGGGGACGGCCCACCGCGGCCTTCCCCCCCTTCACCACGATGGGCCGCTCCATGAGGATGGGGTTGTCGGCCACGATCTGGAGCCACTCCCGGCTGGAGCGGCTGTCGTCGGCGGACAGGCCCAGCTCCTGAAAGCGCTTCTCCTTCTGGCGGATCAACTCCAGCGGCTGCTTGCCCATCCGGCGGCAGAACCCTTCCAGCTCCTGGACCGTGGGGGGAGTCTTGAGGTACTCGACGATCTCCACGTCCAGCCCGCGCTCCCGGAGCAGGGCCAGTGTCTGCCGGCTCTTGCTGCAGCGCGGGTTGTGATAGATGGTGACCTTGTCCATGGGAGCACCTCCCGGTGTCACTCGGTGGCGAAGCGGATCTCGACGGCGGCGCCGCCCAGACGGGATGGCACCGGGCCGACGTGGGCGCCCTGGGCGGAGGCGCAGGCCCGCAGCACGGCCAGGCCCGACGGGCCGCCCTCCTCCCACGGACCGGGCGGGCCGTCCCGGTCCACGCGCACCGTCCATCCGCCCGCGGCCGGCGACACGCTCACGGCGAGGGCTCGCCGCCCCTCGCCGGCCTCGGCAGCCCCCACCAGGAGGTGAAAGACCAGGGCGCGGACCAGGCCGGCGTCCACGCGTGCCACCGCCTCGGGGCCGGCGTCCAGCTGGATGGAGCAGTGGCGGACCTGCGTGTGCCCCCGGGCGAGCGCCATGGCCTCCTCCACCGCCTGGCGCAGGTCCAGCCCCCTGCGTCCCGGCGGTCCGGCGGGCACCGCCAGCTCTCCCAGGCGGCGGCTCAGATCCTGGATGGCGCCGGCTGCCTCCTCCAGGCCCGGCAGGTGCGTGGCGCACTCCTGCGGCGTGGAGCCGCGCATCTCCCTGAGCTTCATGCGCATGACGATGAGCTGGTTGCCCAGGTCGTGGGCGGCCGAGGCGACCAGCCGGCCGGCCACCACGGCGGCCTGGCTGTCCAGCAGGGCGTCGCGCAGCGCCGCCGCCTCCCGCCGGGCCGCGGCCCGGGAGGGCCAGAGGGCAACGGCCGCCAGGCCCGCGCCCACCGCGAGCGCCAGGACGACCATGGCCAGCGCCCCCACGGGACCGCCTCCGGCCTCAGCCCTCGACGCGGGAAGCCGACTCCACCACCAGCGGCTCCAGGGGGACGTCCTGGTGGCCGGCCCGGCCGCCGGTTGTGGCCCCGGCCATCTGCTCCACCACCTCCATCCCTTCGATGACCTTGCCGAACACGGCGTAGCCGAAGTCACGGGTTCCGTGGTCCAGGAACGCGTTGTCGGTCAGGTTGATGAAGAACTGGGAGGTGGCGCTGTGGATGTCCGAGGTCCGCGCCATGGAAAGGGTTCCCTTCAGGTTCTTGAGGCCGTTGTCGGCCTCGTTCTTGATGGGCGCCCGGGTGTCCTTGGGCTTCATGGCCTCGGTGAACCCGCCTCCCTGGATCACGAAGCCGGGGACCACCCTGTGGAAGATGGTGCCGTCGTAGAAGCCGGCGTCCACGTAGCCGAGGAAGTTCTTCACGGTCACCGGAGCCTTGTCCGGGTACAGCTCGATCTTGATGTCGCCCAGGTTCGTCGAGAACAGGACCATGCGCGTCTCCATCTGTGAGGGTGGGGTCTCAGCCTACCCCATTTCCGGGGCAGCCTGCACCGCCCGGTCACGCCCTCCGGCCTTGGCCCGGTAGAGGCCGCGGTCGGCGGCGGCCACCAGATCCGCCAGGGAGGAGGAGGCGTCCGGCGTCACCGTGGCGACCCCCACGCTCACCGTCACGTGGACCGCCGCCCGGGAGTCCCGGTGGGGCAGGCCCAGCTTCCCCACCCGCCGGCACACGGTGCGGGCCTGCTCCAGGGCCTCCTGGGGAGTGAGCCCGGCGGAGAGAACCACGAACTCCTCGCCGCCGTAGCGGGCCACCAGGTCCGAGCCCCGGCGGAAGCTGTCCTCCACGGCCCGGGCAACCTGGCGCAGGCAGGCGTCGCCAGCCTGATGGCCGTAGGCGTCGTTGTACCGCTTGAAGAAATCGATGTCGATCATGAAGCAGGACAGGGTCTGCCCCGAGCGCAGACCCCGGCGCCACTCCTGGTCCGCATGCTCCTGGAACGAGCGGCGGTTGCCGATGCCCGTGAGCGGGTCCCGGGTGGCCTCGTGGGACAGACGGGTGTTGGCGCGCTCCAGCTCCTCCTTGGCCTGGCGCAGCCGGTTCTCCGAATCCACGCGATGGGTGACGTCCTTGTGCACGCCGATGAAGTGGGTCACGCGGCCACCCTCGCCATGGACCGGAGAGAGACTCAGCTCGTCCCAGAACAGCGTGCCATCCTTGCGGGAGCATTGGAGCGTCACGGTGCAGCCCTGCCCGTCCCGCACCGCCTGGTCCATGGCTTCCACCCCCGGCCGGCCCTGGCCGTCACCCTGCAGGAAGCCCAGGCCGCGGCCCAGGATCTCCCCGGCGGCATAGCCCGTCATGGCCTCGAAGGCCGCGTTCACGTAGACCACCGGGTGGCCGGGAGCGGTGGCGTCGGTGATGACGATCCCCTCCTGGATGTTGGCAATGGCCTGCTGCAGCAGGGAGGCGCGCAGGCGCGCGTTCACCGGCCGGCCCCCTCGCCCCCCTCGGGCCCGTAGAACAGGACCCAGACGGTGAAGTCGTCACCGAACCCCTCGAACTGGTGGGCAACGCCGGCCGGGGCGAAGAGGAAGTCCCCCGGGCCGAAGGGGAGGCGCGTCTCGCCGCTCACGAACTCCCCCGTGCCGGCCACCACAACGTACACCTCGTCGCGGGCGTGGGGCTGCTGGGGATCGGAGCCCCGGGGGGCGTAGACCTCCACCTGCAGCGTGCCGTGGCGGAAGGCCTCGGCGAAGCGCTGTCCCCCCGGGCCCGGCAGCCGCTCCAGCGCCTCGGCCAGGCCAACCCGGGCGATCCCGCGCCGATCAGTCCCCATCCCGCTTCCTGCGGGCCGCCTGGGGGTAGCTGGGCAGGCCGTCTCCCAGGTGGATCC
>JBFGDW010000355.1:0-3516 GCA_041580435.1 Candidatus Polarisedimenticolia bacterium
GACCGGCCTGGATGAGGGCCTGGGCCCGCTCCCGGGAGGGGGCCAGGCCGCGCCGGGCCAGAAGGGTGTCCAGCCGCAACCGGGTCACCTCAACGCTCCCGCACGCCGGCCATGCGCACCCGGTCCCGCAGGTCGTCGGCTGCCGCGCCTAGGGGGACCAGGGCCTCCAGGGCCTCCTCCACCAGCCGCGCCGCGCGCGCCCGGGAGGCGTCCAGGCCCAGGAGGGCGGGGAAGGTGGCCTTTCCCGAGCGCTGGTCCTTGCCGGCCGACTTCCCCAGCTGCTCCGGCGTGCCGGTCACGTCCAGGATGTCGTCCACGATCTGGAAGGCCAGGCCCAGCGCATCTCCGCAGCGGCGCAGGGCGTCCCGCTCCCTGGCCCCGGCTTCCGCCGCCAGCCCGCCGGCCACCACGGCGGCGGTGAGGAGGGCGCCGGTCTTGCGCCGGTGCAGCCCCTCCAGCGCCGCCAGGGTGAGACTCTGCCCCTCGGCGGCCAGATCCAGGACCTGGCCGCCGATCATGCCGGTGCTGCCGGCGGCCGCGGCCAGCGTGGCGGCCACCTCCAGGCGCGCCTCCGGCGCCAGGCGGCCAGCACCATCCGCCAGCAGCAGCTCGAAGGCGCGGTTGAGCAGCGCGTCCCCCACCAGGATGGCCAGGGCCTCGCCGTAGGCCACGTGAACGGTGGGCTGGCCGCGCCTGAGGCGGTCGTCGTCCATGGCCGGCAGGTCGTCGTGGACCAGGGAGTAGGTGTGGATCAGCTCCACCGCCGCCGCCGCCGGCAGGGCGTCCTCATCGTCGCCGCCGCAGGCGCGGCACGCGGCCAGGGTCAGAAGGGGACGCAGGCGCTTGCCGCCGGCCAGGACGGCGTAGCGCATGGCCTCGTGCAGGCGGGCCGGAGCCGTGGCCGCGGGGAGCAGGGCCGCCTCCAGGGCAGCCTCCACCCGGGCCCGGTCGGCGGCGCGGCGCGCCGCCCCGGCGGGAGGGGCGCTCAATCGTCCCCGTCCCGGGCCGCGCCGGGGAGGAACTCCTCCTCGGACAGTGGCTCCGCCACGTCCCCGCCGGCCTTGCGCACCAGCGCCTCCAGCCGCCGCTCGGCCTCGTCCAGCCGCTTGTTGCAGCCGCGGGACAGGGCCACTCCCTCCTCGAAGAGGGCCAGCGACTTCTCCAGCGGCGCGTCGCCGGCCTCGAGGATCTCGACGATCTCCTCCAGCCGCTCCAGGGCCTTCTCGAACGGCGGCTCCGCCGGCGGCGCGGCCGCCTTCCGGCGCCGGCGCCCGGCGCCGCTTTTCTCCTCGCTCATCCTCCACCTCCCCGCCGCCCGCCGCCCTCCGCGGGCTCCAGGCGACCCAGGACCTCCAGGCGCAGCCCGCCCTGGTGCAGGCGCAGGTCCACCTCGTCGCCCGCCCCGGCCTGCCGGGCGTCGCGCAGGACGGTGCCGTCGCG
Organism: Candidatus Polarisedimenticolia bacterium; assembly: GCA_041580435.1. Classification (GTDB taxonomy): domain Bacteria; phylum Acidobacteriota; class Polarisedimenticolia; order SMYD01; family SMYD01; genus JBFGDW01. The sequence continues at coordinate 1,441 of JBFGDW010000355.1, forward strand.
GGCCAGGCGCGCCAGGGCGTAGCCGCGGGACAGCACCGCCAGGGGCGACAGCTCGCGCAGGCGGCCTGCGGCCACGGCCAGCGCCTCCCGGCCGGTCCGCCAGCGGGACGCCGCCGCCGCCCGGAGCCGGGCCACGACGCCACCCAGCCGCTCGCGGCGCGTGGCCAGCGAGGACCTGAGGCTAAGGGGGGAGAGGCGGCCGGTCAAGCTCTCCAGCCGCCGCCGGCGCCGGACCAGCGCCCGCTCGAACCCGCGCAGCAGCCGCCCGGCCAGGTCGTCGTGGCTCTGTCCGGCCTGGCGCAGGGCGCCGTCCAGGGCGCGGGCGGCCAGCAGGGTGAAGCTGCCGGCGGGACCCGAGCGCAGGCGGGTGAGGAGCAGCCGGGTGGCCCCCGCCAGCCGCCGGCTCAGATGCTCCATCCGCTCCAGCATCTCCTCCCGGGAGGCAGCCACCATCTCGGCGGCCGCCGACGGCGTGGGCGCGCGCACGTCGGCGGCCAGGTCGGCGATGGTCACGTCGCTCTCGTGACCCACCGCCGAGATCACAGGCACCGGGCAGGCGGCGATGGCCCGCGCCACCACCTCCTCGTTGAAGGCCCACAGATCCTCCAGGCTGCCGCCGCCACGCCCCACGATGAGGGCGTCCAGCCCGCCGGCCCGGCCCGCCCGGGCGATGGCATCGGCGATCTCCTCGGCGGCCCCGTCCCCCTGCACCCGGCAGGGGACCAGGAGGACCGAGACACCGGCGTGGCGCCGGGCGAGGACCTGGAGGATGTCCCGCAGAGCTGCCCCATCGCGGCTGGTCACCACACCGATGCGGCGCGGCAGGGCCGGCAGCGGACGCTTGCGGGCCGGATCGAACAGCCCCTCCGCCTCCAGCCGCTGGCGCAGGGCGGCGAAGGCGGCGTGCAGGGCGCCGGCGCCCCGCGGCTCCATGTGACTCACGATGATCTGGTAGCTGCCCCGGGCGTCGTAGAGGGAGACCTGGCCCCGGACCAGGACGCTGTCACCGTCGCTGGGGCGGAAGCGCAGATGCCGGTTCTGGCCCCGGAACATGGCGGCGCCGAGCTGGGCCCGGTCGTCCTTGAGGGTGAAGTACCAGTGGCCCGAGGCGGTGAAGACCCTGAAGTTGGAGATCTCCCCCACCAGCCAGACCAGGGGGTAGGTCTCCTCCAGCAGGCCGTGGACCTCGGCGTTGAGCTCGCTGACGCTGTAGATGCGCCGGGGCGGCGTTGCCAGGCCGGACCCGTCGAGGCGTTCGGCCACGACGGCTCAGTCCTCGTCCACGATGTGGATGCGCTTGATACCGGAGGCCTTGCCGGTGGTCTCGTCCACCGCCACCACCGCGGCGTGCAGCTCCCGGCCGTGCTTGGCGGTGCGGAAGCGCACCGGCATGCCGGTGCGGAACCGCGCCAGCACGTCCTCCCGGTTCACGCCGATGATGGAGTCGTACGGCCCGGTCATCCCCACGTCGGTCTGGTAGGCGGTGCCCCCCGCCAGGATGCGCCCGTCGGCGGTGGGGACGTGGGTGTGGGTCCCCAGCACCATGGAGACCCGGCCGGCCAGGTGCCATCCCATGGCCGCCTTCTCCGAGCTGGCCTCGCCGTGCATGTCCACGATGATGACCTTCGCCTTGCCGCGGATCGCCTCGAGCTCCTGGTCCACGCGGCGGAAGGGATCGTCGCAGGGGGGCATGAAGACCCGCCCCATGACGTTGAGGACGGCCACCGGCGTGCCGGCGGCGGTCTGGCCCAGGTAGACGCCCCGGCCGGGGCAGCCCGCCGGGTAGTTCAGGGGGCGCAGGAGGGCCGGCTCCCGGTCCAGGTGGTCCAGGATCTCCCGCTTGTCCCAGATGTGGTTGCCCGAGGTGAGGCAGTGGATCCCCAGGTCGAACATCTCCCGGGCCACCTCCGGGGTGACGCCGAAGCCGCCGGCTGCGTTCTCGGCGTTGGCCACCACGAAGTCGATGCTCTCCCGGTCCACGAGGCGGTCCATGTGGGACAGGAGCATGCGCCGGCCCGGCTTGCCCACCACGTCGCCGATGAAGAGGACGTTCACGTCGGCTCCCGGCGCCCTAGA
>JBFGDW010000356.1:0-3506 GCA_041580435.1 Candidatus Polarisedimenticolia bacterium
TAGAAGAGGTTGGTGATACCGCCGGCGCCAGCGAAGACCAAGGCGCCGAAGAAGACCGAGAGCTCGATCCCCTCGTCCACGTGCAGGCTCGCGATGTTGGCGAGACCCTGGCCCAGCTCCCGCCACGCGGCAGTGGTTCCCACGGCAGCCGCCACCACCACCAGCCCCAAGGTGACCACCACCACGAGGATCTCGATGACCCGCTCCATGGACTGGTACATGAGGCGGGGGCCGAACAGGACCGCCGTCACGCCCGCGAAGGTGAGCAGCGTCCAGAAGGTCTGGGTGCCCAGGAGGCCCGCGTAAGCCGCGGTGGAGGTGGCCGGGCCGAAGGCTGGCCCGACGATGAGTCCTTTCACAGCCAGGCCGCTGGCCATGGCCCAGCCGGGGGCGGCGTACCCCAGGATGGTGAGCACGAAGAAGAGCGGGGCGGTGCCGCGCCACAGGCGGGCCAGGCCGGTGTAGACCGTCTCGCCGGTGGCGATGGTGTAGCGGCCGATCTCCAGGTTCACCCAGGTCTGCAGGAAGACGCCCACCACCGCCGCCCAGACCATGCCGCCGCCGAACTGGGCGGCGATGCGCGGCCAGATGATGAGCTCGCCGGCGCCGATGGACAGCCCCACCAGGACAGCCCCCGGCCCGGCCAGGCGCCAGAACGAGAGCCGGCGATCGGGGAGATCAGCGGGGACCAGGGGCGGCAGCGGCGCGGGCATCGGGGCATCATGCCACAGCGGTGCAGGCCTGGGGGGAGCCGCCACGCCGGCGCGGTCACGGCCGCGAGAGGGCGGCGGACAGGCCGCTCAGGACGACGCGATGAGCCCCAGCTCCTGCGCCCCCAGGCCCAGCGAGGTGTAGCCGGGGAAGATGGTCTCCAGCCCGGCGGGAGCCGCACCCATGTGGTCCCGCAGGATCTCCCAGAACACGGCGCGGAAGTCGGTGCGCTGCAGCAGGTAGCGGTTGTTGACCCCGAACATGACCCCCGCCGGCCAGGTGGCGGGGTCGCAGTTGTACACGCCGCCGTTGACCTGGCCCCCCTGCACGAACATGCAGCTCGCCGCGGCGTGGTCGGTGCCGTCGCTGCCGTTGGTGATGGTGGTGCGCCCGAACTCGGACAGGGTGCAGATGATGGTCTTGTCCCAGATGGAGGGGTAGCCACGGGGCTCGTTGACGGCGGCGCCGGACAGCACGATGTGGAGCGACCGCAGGCCGTAGGCCACCCACGAGAGGAGCTCGTGGTGGCGCCCGCCCACGGCCCCCTGGGCGCTGTGCAGGTCCCAGCCGTTGAGCTCGGTGCCGGCCACCCGCGTGCCGTTGCTGTTGGACAGCGGGTCGCTCTCCAGCATGGACAGGGCCAGGACCTTGAGGGCGTTGAAGAAGGGGTAGGCCTGGCTGGAGAACTTGAGCCCGCCGGGGCCTCCGGCGTCCGGCGGATTGGTGGCGGCGCTCACCGGGAAGAGCGACCAGGTGGGATTGGCGGGGTCCTTGGGGTCCCAGTTGGCCTGATCCCAGGCGTCGTACTTGGCCAGGATGTCGTAGAGCTTGACGCCGGTCTGGGAGAGGATGGGGCCGTAGGGATCCGGTCCCTGCAGGTTAGCCACCTGCACCGGCCACGGGGTGGTGAACTTGGAGCGCAGCGGCTCGCCCAGGAAGGGGAGCACGTCGAACCCGGGCGGGTTGGCGATGTTGACGTACTTCTCCTGGCCGCGGAGCAGGATGGGGGTGAGGGCCTGCACCGACAGCGCCGGCAGGTCGGCGCCCATGGACAGGGCGTTGTCCACGATGTAGCGGGCCAGCCAGCCGCTGAAAAGGCCGGGCTGGGCCGGGTCGCCGTTCTCCCACACGCGCTGGTCGTCGAAGTGGGAGCGGGAGTTGTCCGGGAAGCCGATGCGGTGGAGCACCGCCAGATCGCCGGCGTTGAAGACGTCCATGACGTCGCCCAGGCCCGGGTGCAGCGATGCGAACCCGTTGAGGTCGATGGCGCTGGAGGCGGGGATGTGCAGGGCGCCGCGGTTGGTCACATTGTAGTCCGGGTCGCCGTGGGGGATGACGGCGTTGAGGCCGTCGTTGCCGCCGCGCAGAAAGATGAACAGCAGGCGCGCGTCGGATCCGCCGGGCATGGCCAAGGCGTGGCGCATGAACGCTTCGGGGAAGAGTGACGAGACTCCGAACCCTGCCAGGGCCAGGCCGCCGCCGCGCAGGAACGAGCGCCGCGTGCAGGAGCAGGCGGCCGGTGTGCGGTTCTTCTGGCGTTTCATGGCCGTCTCCTCCCCGTCACTGGTTCTGGTACTGGGCGAAGCCCAGCATGAGGCCCACGGCGCCGCGGATGCGGGCGTTGTTGTAGTTGGGATCGGGGGTGCCATCGTCGGCCGTGAGCAGGTAGTCCAAAGCCATCTGCTTCTCGCTGTCCAGGAGCGTGCCGGCGAAGAGGATGTCGTTGTAGAACTCCACGATGGCGGTGGCGTTGCCCGGGGCGGTGGAGATGCCGCTGGCCGTGAGCAGGCCCACCGGGTCGGAGCCGAAGCAGGCCGGCGGATCCGGGTTGGGGGCGGCGTCGCAGCCGGCGGTGCCGAAGGCGATGAGATAGACGCCGAAGTTCTGGCGCTCCAGCATGTTGTTGGTGTCCACCCAGTCCTCGCCCAGCTCCGAGTACCCGGTGGGGACCAGGTTGTAGAAGGGGATGTGCTGGGTCAGCACGAGATAGTTGAGGACTGACGTGAACCCGTCGGTGCGCCCGCGCACGGCGCGAAAGGCGCTGGCGAAGTGCTCCAGGGGTGTCTTGACCTTGGCGGGCACCGCCGCCAGGTCCAGGAACAGGGGCAGGCTCAGGGCGGCCCGGGTCACCTCGCGCATGTCGCCGATGCCCTGGGGATGGCCGGCGTCGTTCCACTCGGCCACCAGGGCGTCCACCATCTCCTGGGTGGGTTCGTCGGTGACCAGGAGCTGGAGGATCTTGGTGGAAATGAACTGCGGGGTAGCCGGGTGGGCGGCGATGGCGTCCAGCGCCTGCTCGAACTCGGCCAGAGCCGCCGCGGCGTCGGCCGGTGAGCTGCAGGTGGGGGTGCCCGGGAAGGTGATCTGCTGCGGGGTGCCGGCAAACAGCGTCTTGGGGCCGCAGTCGTGGTCGGTGATGACGAAGTGGGAGGTCCACTGCCCGGCGGGAGTGGGTTCCCAGTAGTTGGTGATGCAGCCCGCCAGTGGGTCGCCGGCGCTGGCCATCGGCTTCTTGCAGATGGTCCAGCCGGTCATGATGCGCGCCAGCACCTCCACATCCTCCTGGGTGTAGCCACCATTGACCCCCATGGAGTGCAGCTCCATGACCTCGCGGGCGTGGTTCTCGTTGGGCGTGCCCACCTTGTTGAGGTAGCCGTCCAGGTAGATGATCATGGCCGGGCTCTTGGCGCTTACCCCCAGCATCTGCCGGAAGGTCCCGCCGAAGGCCAGGGCGCGGAGGGCCTCGATCTCACGGTGCTGGGTGCCGGTGGCCTCCAGGGCCGAGATGTCGGGAA
>JBFGDW010000357.1:0-3500 GCA_041580435.1 Candidatus Polarisedimenticolia bacterium
ATGGCCCGGGCGTGCTCCTCGTAGCGCGCCTTGTCCCACGGGGTGGGGAGGGGCGTGCCCGGGGTCACCAGGTCGCGCCACTTGAGGGCCGCCGGGTCGTGGAGGGCGGTCACGTTGGGCTCCCACGGCTCCGGGTGGGTGCCACCGCCGGTCTCGTAGGCCACCGGCGAGACGTAGTACTCGTCGGCCAGGGCGGCGAAGTGGTGGCCGAACTCGTGGACGAAGATATAGTCGGCGAAGGCGGTGTCCACGGCGGTGGTGGCCTGGGCGTTGTAGATCCCGCCGCCGCCGTACTGATCGTCGTTGACCAGGATCTCCACGAACTCGTAGGGCGCCGCCGAGAGGATGTCCCTGAGGGCGCGATTGTCCCGGGACAGGAGGTAACGCTCCGAGTCGAAGATGCCGTAGGTGGCCCCCTCGGGCGTGCGGCGGAACCGGCCGGCGTGGGGCCGGTTCACGCCTGGCGCGTCGGCTGGTAGGTCCATGGCCCAGACGTTGAAGTCGGCCTTGCGGCGGGCAAACGGCTCGATGGCAAAGAGCGTCGCCGTGAGGCGCCGGGCGTCGGCGTGGAACTTCTCCATCTGGGCGGCGGTGTAGCCGGCGCCCAGCAGCACGAGGTCCACCTTTTCCTGGGGTGGACCGCTCTCGTGCACGGCCCAGACCCGGCCTGCCGGGGCCCGGTCGGCGGCGTTGACGGCGCGGGAGGCCGGATCGACGGTGGTGGACCAGATCCTGCGGAATGACCCGCCCGGGTCTCGCCTCTTGAGGGTCACCTCCACCGGCCGGCGCGGCCAGGGGAAGCGCAGCGACTCGTGGAAGGTCCGGTGGATCTCCTTCGCCTCGGGCGTGGTCTCCCACTCGCCGTAGAGGGAGGCAAAGCCCCGGGAGTAGAGGACGGGGCCGCCGGCCGCGTCGGCCACCTCGAACAGGTAGGTCCCCAGGTTGGTGTCGTCCAGGAGCCGGGTGCGGCTCCCGGCCCAGGGGCCGTCGCGGACCACCTGATCCAGGGAGATGATCTCGGTGCCCGGCCCGCCGGTGTGGAAGTAGTCCAGGCGCATGGTGGAGCCGTCGAAGCGGGCGTCGAATCCGCCCGGCGCCGGGCGGGAGGCCGCTGGCGCGGACAGGGCCAGCGCCGCCACCAGCGCGGCGGTGGTGCCACGCCGGCGTGCCACGCTCAGATGCCCTCCAGGATGTAAAGGGTGGTGAGAAAGCGGCGGAAGCTGTAGGCGTAGCTCGCGCCGTCGGCCGAGAGATAGAGCGGCCCCACGTCATAGAGCCCGGCCCGGTCGGCGGGCATGAGCTCCAGCCAGCGCTCGCGCCGCCCCGTGGCCATCTCGATCCGGTCCACCGGTAGCGGCAGGGCGTCAAGCTTCAGCAGGAACAGGTAGCGGCCATCACCGCTCCAGCGCACCACGGCCTCGCCAGGCTGCACCACGTTCAGGGGCTGGGGCTCGCCACCGTCGACGGGATAGATCCGCCACCTGCCCTCGGTGTCGGCGGCGGCGAACCCCGAGCCATCGGGCAGGGGGGCGAAGTGGTTGGGATCCAGCCCCTCGGGGGTCACCGGCCGGAAGGCGTCCCCGGACTCCTCCTGCACCCAGAGGCGCAGCAGTGAGTCCTCCTCCTTGCCCTGGGCCCAGAGGCGATCGGTCCCGGGCAGCCATCCACAGCTACGCAGGGACAGCCCTGGGGTGGGCACGGACCGCGGCTCGCCAGGGCCGGTGGGGAGAAGCGTCATGCCGGTGGGGTTCTCCAGGGAGGTGGTCACCACCCAGCCGCCGTCCTCCGACAGATCCCAGCCGAATCCCTTGCCAAGGCGGACGGCGGGTCCTCCGTCGGTGCCGCGCAGGTAGATGGAGTACCCCGGCCCGCCCCCCTCGCCCTGCTCCACGAACAGGAGGGTGCGGCCGTCCTCGGACAGGTCCAGCGGGAAGGACCAGTCCAGCCAGGAGAGGCTGCGCTCCTCGTCGGCGCCCGGCGCCCGTCCGATCATCCCCCGGTTGCCGGCCAGCCGGGAGACCAGGTGGCGTCCATCGGCGGCGATGTCGTGCAGGCTGAGGGTGGCCGGCGCCCCGGCCACCACCTCGAGCGCTCCCGACAGGTCCACCGATCGCAGCGCCCGGATGGTCCCACGCTCGCTGGCGGTGAAGTGGATGGCGGAGCCGTCGGGGAGCCAGGCCAGTCCGGAGGAGCTGCTGAAATCAGGCGTGAGATCGCGCTTCTCTCCGTCCAGGGACACCACCGCCACGTGCCCCCGGTCGTCGCCGGCGAACGGGTGATCCAGGAAGGCCAGTTGGCGTCCGTCGGGGGAGAAGCGCAGGCTGCTCACCCACCCCGCCGTCTGGTAGAGGACCTTGCCGGGCGGGAACTCCACCCGGTAGGCACCGTAGCCGGGCCGCACCACCGCCATCTGCTCGCCGTCGGGCGCCCAGTCGGCCTCCTGAACCCCCTCCATGATCCGGCGGGGCACACCCCCGGCCAGGGGGAGGCGGGCCAGGGTGCCACGGCTCATCCAGCCGCCCAGCTTCTCCCGCTCCAGCAGCACCAGCATCTCGCCGCTGGCCGAGATGGCCAGCACGTCGGCTCCCGGCAGATCGAAGGGGCGCGACTCGGGGCTGCCGGCGCGGGTGGAGAAGAGCTGGGTCGGCTCGCCGTCCCAGGCGGCGCTGTAAACCACCGTCTGGTCGTCAGGGGCGAAGCGGGCGGAGGTGACCGCTCCCTGCCGGTAGGTGAGCTGAGCGTAGACCGGAGAGGCGGGGGGCGGCACGCTGGCCCTCCCCGCCAGCCAGCCCAGGGCCGCCGCGGCCGCCACCGCCGCGAGGCCGGCGGCCGTCATCATGAGCCGGTGCCGCGGCCGGGAGGCGGGCTCCACCGCCGCGGCCACCGCGACCCCCGAGCTCGCTGAGAGCGATTGCAGGTCGAACGCCAGGTCCCGCGCCGACTGGAAGCGCTCCTCCGGGCTCTTCTCCATGCAGTGGCGCACGATGCGGTCCAGCCCGGGCGGCACCCCCGCGCCGCCAGACGCGGACAGCTCGGGGGGCTCCTCCTTGAGGATGGCGTTGAGGGCCTCCACAGATGACTCGGCGGTGAACGCCCGCCGGCCGGTGAGCATCTCGTAGAGGATGCTGCCGAAGGTGAAGATGTCGGAGCGGTGGTCGGCGGGCCGGCCGCGCACCTGCTCGGGGGACATGTACCCCACCGTGCCCAGCACCACCCCCGGGCCGGTCTCGGCGGCCAGCGTGGGGGCCTGGGTGGCGTCGGTCTCCTCCCCCTCGGGGCGGGTCAGCTTGGCCAGGCCGAAGTCCAGGATCTTGGCGCGTCCGTCCCGGGTGATGAAGACGTTTTCCGGCTTGAGGTCCCGGTGGACGATCCCCTTGGCATGGGCGGCCGCCAGCCCCTGGGCGATCTGCACCCCCAGCTCCACCACCTTGCGCGGCGGCAGCGGCGTCCCCCCCAGCCGCTCGCGCAGCGTCTCCCCCACCAGCAGCTCGGTGACCACG
>JBFGDW010000358.1:0-3484 GCA_041580435.1 Candidatus Polarisedimenticolia bacterium
ACCCCCGGGTGGCCTGGCTGGCCGCCGCGGCCCGCCGCTGGCGGGAGGCGGGAGACAAGACGCTCATCTTCGTGGCCCACCGGGAGAGCCTGGAGGCGCTGAAGGCGGTGCTGGAGCCGGCAGCCCGCCTGCGGGTGGGGATCTTCCACGAGGATCTCTCTCCCGGTCAGCGGGACATCGAGGTGGCCCAGTTCCGGCTGGCCGACGGGCCGTCGCTGCTCATCTCCACCGAGTGCGGCGGCGAGGGGCGCAACTTCGAGTTCTGCCGCCGCCTGGTGCTGTTCGACCTGCCGTGGAACCCGGTGACGGTGGAGCAGCGGATCGGCCGGCTGGACCGGATCGGACGTCGGGAGGACGTGGAGGTGGTCACCTTCCGGCCGCCGGCGGGGCTGGGGGCGGCCATCGCCCGGCTCCACGAGGCACTGGGCCTGTTCCAGGAGCCGCTGGGGGGCCTGGACCGGGAGCTGGCGGCGGTGGAGGCGGAGGTGGAGTCGGCGGCCCTGGACGGCGGGCCGGTGCCGGCGGACCGGTTTGCCACCCTGGTGGAGGAGGTGCGGCAAGCCCGGCGGCGGGTGCGGGACGCCGCCCACCAGGCGCTGCACCAGTCCCCGTACCGGCCGGAGATGGCCGAGTTCATCCTGCGCCGCGTTCCCCATCACCTGGATGAGCTCAACGAGGAGGTGGTGCTGGCGGCCTGCCGGCGGCTGGGGCTGGAGGTCGAGCCGCAGCGGCGGGAGGGGACCTGGCTGGTGGAGCTGTCGCCGGCGGCGCGGGTCGATTCACTGCCGGGCGTGGCGCCCGGGGCGCGCTTCCTGGGAACGTTCCGGCGGGAGCTGGCGGTGGAGGACGAATCGCTGGACTTCCTGGCCGCCGGCCACCCGCTGGTGGAGGGGGTGCTGGCGGAGCTGGAGGACAGCCCGCGGGGCCGGACGGCGCTGCTGGAGGTGGAGTCTTCGGAGGCGGGCTTCGCCCTGCTGGCGCTGTACCGCGACGGCGCGGGGTTCACCGCCCACGCGGTGGATGGCGGCGGCCGGCCGCGGCCCGACCTAGCCGCACGCCTGACCCGGCCTCCCCTGCGCACCCGTCGCGTCTCGCCGGAGGAGTGGACCGGCCAGCCGGGCTGGGAGGAGCGGATCCGCGCCCTGGCCGCGCCGCTGGCAGGACACGGACGGCCCGAGGCGGTGGCGGCGGTGCGCCTGGTCCGCCGGAGGGGCTAGAGCATCTCCAGGGGGAGATCGCCGTCGGGGGCCGGGAAGGCGGCGTCCAGGCGCGCGAGATCGGCCGCGTCCAGGCGCAGGCCGGCGGCCGCCGCGTTGTCGCGCACGTGCTGAGGGTCGGCCGCCTTGGGAATGGCCGCCACCCCCTCCAGGCGCAGGACCCAGGCCAGGGCCGCCTGAGCGGGGGTGACGCCATGGCGGCGGGCGACCACATCCAGGGCGCCGGTGCGCGGCAGGCGCCCCTGCTCCAGGGGCGAGTAGGCCATGACGGCCACGCCCCGGGCGGCGCAGTCGGGGATGAGACGCTGCTCGGGGCCGCGCCGCTCTAGGTTGTAGAGGATCTGGTTGGCGGCTATCCCCTCGCCACCTGGGAGGGCCGCGGCGGCGGCCATCTCGTCGGCGTCGAAGTTGCTCAGCCCGTAGTGGCGGATCAGACCATCCCGCTGCAGGCGCTGGAACGCCTCCAGCGTCTGCTCCAGCGGGTGCGGCCCCGGCCAGTGGAGCAGGTAGAGGTCAAGGTGATCGGTCCCCAGGCGGCGCAGGCTGCGCCGGGCGGCGGCCAGGGTCCCCTCCAGGCTGGCGTTGTGGGGCAGCACCTTGCTCACCAGGAAGACCTCGTCGCGGCGGCCGGCCATGGCCTCACCGACGATCTCCTCGGCGCGGCCGTCGGCGTACATCTCGGCGGTGTCCACCAGGGACAGCCCCAGGTCCAGTCCCAGGCGCAGCGCCGCCACCTCGGCGCGCCGGCGGGAGGGGACCTCTCCCATCATCCAGGTCCCCATCCCCAGCGCCGGCAGCACGGCGCCGCTGCGGGCGCGCACGCCATCGCTCACCGGAACGCCTCCTCCAGGAGATCGGCGGTGGCCTCGATCCCCGCCGGGGTGAGCCGGTGGCAGGGGACGCCGTCCAGCAGGCCGGCCAGCTCCACCAGGGCCGCTCCCGCCTGCCCACCCAGGCGCCGCATGAGGGCGCTGCTCGGCTCCCGGTTGAGGGTCTCCCGCAGCAGGTCCAGCGCCGCCTCCCGCACCGGGATGCGGGTCAGGGCCGGCGTCTCGGCGTACCGCTTGACAGCGCCGTAGTGGCGCGTGTGGAACAGCACCTGCGCATCGCCCCGATCCAGCTCGGCCATCACCGCCGCCACCGCCGCGCCGCCGGCCAGCTCCAGCTCCAGGCAGGTGACCCCCGGCGGGGCCGATGAGGACGTCGCCTGCACTCCGTCCATGGCGCGCAGCCGCCGCGCCAGCTCTCCTCCGTCATCCAGCAGGGCGACAGTCATGCGCGCGGCGGGACCGGAGCCACCGGTGTAGGGGTTCATGATCGCCACCGCTCCGGGAGGCAGCGGCCCCGAGGCCCCCTCCGCGCCCACTTGCGCCGGATCGGCGAACGCCTTGTCCCCGACCTGCACCAGGTCCTCCCGGTCCAGGGCCGCGGCGGCCTCGGGTGTGAGCCCGATGCGGCGCGGGAAGGGGTGCACACGCCCGTCGGCCACCGCCAGCGGCGCCAGGTCGTCGCTCATGAGGGTGAAGCCACGGGCGGCCAGGGCCCGGGCCAGCGAGGTCTTCCCGGCGCCGGCGGGGCCGCTCACCACCCAGGCCTTGCCGCCTCGCGCCACCACCGCCGCGTGCAGGAGGTAGACCCCGGGCAGGGCGCGCACCAGCGTGGTGTACAGCAGGTTGTACACCTGCGCTGCGCGCAGCGGCGGCGGCGCGAGGCGCACCTGACGGACGCCGTCGTCGTAGAGGCCGGCGGCATCATCGACGCGCACGCGCACCTCGGTGGCGCCCTCGGCGGCGGGAGCATCCCCAAGGGCAAGGGAGGGAGAGAAGACCCCGAGGAAGGGGGCGACGAGGGCCGGGGTGCCGCACTCCACCCGCAGCCGGACGTCCAGGACCCGCAAGCTGGTCTCCAAGGCTTAACCCCCTGTCCCGGAGCAACTTACAATAGCCCGGTGCCATCGGCAAGGAAGGGGCGGCGCCGGCGGCCGGGGCCGGGCCCCCCCAAGCGCAAATGCTGCTTGCGTCCATCGGTAAGACGGCGTATGATGCCGCCTAACCGTCCAGGAAAACCCTTAGGCCGGGGGGCGCTCGGAGAGCTTTTCCGGCTCCTCGACCGAGGCAGCAGGCGGTCCGTTCTGCGCCCCGATCGACGAGGCGGAGACAGCCTGTCTTTCTTCACAAGGGAAACCCTGGCGGAGAGGAGACGGGGGGCTTTTCCGATTGCTGCATGACCATCGCCACCGGCGGGCCGCTAGCCCGTGATGGGCATGC
>JBFGDW010000359.1:0-3484 GCA_041580435.1 Candidatus Polarisedimenticolia bacterium
GCCACCAGTCCGGGGCCCGCCGCCTCCAGCACCTCCCGGGCGAAGCCGGCGGCATCCGGCGGGCCGCCGTTGCCCAGGATCACCCGGCCCACCGGCCGGCCGTGCCAGCGCAGCAGGATGTAGGCCGGACCCGCGCCTGCGGGGGGGCGTGGCGGGCCCCCGGCCAGCTCCAGCTCCAGCACCCCTGGCCCCCGCTCGGTGAGGCTCATGTGCGCCCCTGCGCCGGCACGCCCTTGAGGGCCAGCAGCGTCATGCGCGCGGCCCCTCCCAGCAGCCCCCCCAGGAAGGCCATCTGGTTGCGCGCCTCCTGCGGCCAGCCGCGCAGCACCGCGCCGCCGGCGGCCCGGCAGGTCCCCAGCACGTCCCGGGCGAAGCGGTAGGCGATGTAGGGATCCAGGGCGGCCATGTGCTTGGCGTAGAACGCCCCCTGCCCCAGGCCGTAGTCGCGCTTCAGCGCCGCCCGGGAGGCGGTGTCCCGCCACGCCCGGTGGATCACCGTGGGGCCGGGGCGGTAGAGGATGCGCCACCCCGCCTTGAGCAGGCGGTACCCCAGGTCGTTGTCCTCGCCGCCGGGGAGGGAGGTGCCCACGCTCATCCGCTCGTCGAACAGCCCCACCTCGTCGAAGGCGGCGCGGGGGAGCGCCAGGTTGGGGTAGATGGGGTCATAAGGGAGGCGGCCGGCGTGATCCACCGGGTCGGGATCCTCCAGCGTGGACGGCGGCGGCGCCATCCCCGGCCCCACCGGGCCGGCGGCCACCCGCCCCACGATGGCCGCCCGCGGGCCGCCGCGCAGCGCCTCCTCCTCCATGCTCGCCAGCCAGTCGGGGGCCGCCTCGCAGTCGTCGTCGGTCATGATCAGCCAGGGGTGGCGCGCCAGGGGGATGCCGGCGTTCAGCCCCCGGCTGCGCCCCACGCCGGTCACCGGCACGTGGCGCACCCGCGGGTCGCCTCCGGCAGCGGCGGCCACCGCCTCCCGGGTCCCGTCCCCGGGGCTCTGGTCCAGGATGAGCACCTCGAAGGCCGGGTGCGCCTGCGCCTGCAGCGCCCGCAGGCAGTCGGTGATCATGTCGGGCCGGTTGCGGGTGGGGATCAGCACCGAGAAGGCCAGCCGCCCGCCGGCCTCGACGCGGCCCGATCCGGCCCCCGGCGCGGCGGCCGCACCCGCCCCGCCGGCGGTCTGGCCCGCGGTGCTCACGGTGCGCCTCCGGCCGGCCGGCGCGCGGCCCAGGCCGACACCCCTGCCAGCAGCAGCGCCCCGGCGAAGTAGTGGGACAGCAGTGCCGCGCCGGCCGGCCCCAGGCCGGCGGCGGCGGCCAGCAGCCGGTCGGGAGTCGGCAGCGCCAGGCACAGGAAGCTGAGCGCCAGCGCCACGGACACCGCCGGGCGGCGCAGCAGGCCGTCCTGGTGCAGCACCGCCGTCACGCCTGCCAGGGCCGGCGCCAGCAGCAGGAAGTAGTGGTCCCAGGCCACCGGGAACAGGACGATGCCCGCCGCCAGGGCCGCAGCGAACTCCGCCACGTCGCGGCCGGGGCCGGAGCCGCCGGCGGCCCGGCCGCGGCGCAGGGCCAGGGCCAGGGCGGCCAGGAGCGCCACGCCGGCCGCCAGGGCCGCCGTCCTGGTGGCCGGCGGCAGCGGCTGTGGCGTCCAGTCGAAGGTGGCCGCCGGCGCGCTGAGGCGGTGGAGCACCGCCGCCAGGGACTGGTTGTTGTGGCCGGTCATCACCGTGCCGGCGTGGGCCCGCATCTCGTCCAGGTAGCCGGCGTGCAGGCCGGTGCCGAACAGGGCCAGCGACAGCGCCGCCGCCACCGCCAGGGTGAGGGCGAAGGCGCCGGCCAGCCGCCAGCGGCGGCGCGCCGCCGCCAGCGCCGCCAGCGCCCAGACCGGCCACTTCACCAGCGCCGCCGCCGCCAGCAGCACGCCGGATGCGGCGTGGCGCCGCCGCAGCAGCGCCGCCAGTGACGCCGTCACCGCCAGGGTCACCAGCGGCGTGGTCTGGGCGTGGCGCAGGGCGATGTGGGCCGGGGCGAAGGCGCACAGCAGGGCCAGGCACGCGGCGACCCGCGCCGCCGGCGAGCCGAGGGAAGCGGGAAGCACGCCCAGGCCCAGCACCAGGCCGGTGGCCAGCAGGGCCGCCAGGTTGATCCACCAGAAGGCCCGCTTGGCGGTGGCGTACTCCAGGGCCGCCAGCGGCGCGAACGGCAGCGCCACCAGCGGCAGGTTCTTGAACTCGCTGGCGGCCAGCGCCCGGGGCGTCCCCTGGCCCGGCCCGCCGCCGGCAGCGTACAGGTCGCCGGCCTGCCCGGCCAGGATGCGGGAGCCGGCCAGCCAGTAGGCCTGGAAGTCGATGGAGTAGTCGTAGTCGATGCGCCAGGCCCGCACCAGGAGCAGCGCCAGGGCAAGCACGGCCAGCAGGGCGCAGACGCCGGCGCGCAGCGGCGGCGCGGCGTCGGGTTGGGCTGGGATGTCCACGGTGGCGGGAGCGGCCCCGCCGATCATGTCCGCCGGGCCCGGGCCGACTGGATCGACTGCCAGGCCAGCGACAGGCCGTTGCCCAGGTGGTTCTGCAGCTCCACCAGGGAGCCGATGCGCCGCAGGCGCTGCACCAGGTAGGACGGGCGCAGGTAGAAGCGGCGGATGGCGTGCTGGCGGAAGCGCTGCAGCTCGGCGGCGGTGAGCTGCGCGGTGGAGAAGGCCGGCAGCGAGCGGGACGAGTCCAGCACCGCCGTCTCCGAGTCCTCGATGAGCCCCTGCTCCAGCATCTCGTGGCGCAGCTCGGTCCCCATGCGCGGGCTCGCCACGTTGAAGGAGCAGAAGGTGGGCTCGATCTCCAGGGCCAGGTCCAGGGTCTCCTGCAGGTTCTCCCGGGTCTCGCCCGGCAGCCCCAGCACGAACGTGGCCAGGGTGGAGAGATTCAGCTCCCGTGCCCAGCCGAATGCCCGGCGGGTCTCCTCCAGGGTGATCCCCTTCTCGTAGCGATCCAGGATGGTCTGGTTCCCCGACTCCACCCCGAACTCGATGAGGTCGCAGCCGGCGGCCTTGATGAGCTCCATGAGCTCCCGGTCCATGAGATCCACCCGGGACAGGCAGGACCAGGTGAAGCCGAAGTCCGCCTCGATCATCCCGCGCAGGATCGCCTTGGCCTGCTTCTGGTCCACGGCGAAGGTCCAGTCGGCGAAATGGACCTGGCGGATCCCCATCTGCCGGATCGCCTCCAGGTTGGCCAGAACGTCGTCCACCTCCCGGACCTTGTAGGGGGTGCGGGCGAAGGGGCAGAAGTGGCAAGCGAACGGGCACCAGGTGGAGGTGATGAGGGTGGCGTAGGGGTGGTACCGGTTGTAGGGCATCCGGTACCGGTCCAGGGGGAACAGCTCATAGGGCGGCGGCGGGATGGTGAACCAGCGGCCGGTGTCGGGGGCGGTCACCTTGCGCACGCCGGTGGCGGTGCGCACCGTCATGTTGCCGGCCTCGTCCAGCCGCCCCTGGA
>JBFGDW010000360.1:0-3482 GCA_041580435.1 Candidatus Polarisedimenticolia bacterium
AGCAGCGCCTGGAACCCCGGGCGCAGCATCCTGTCGCTGGCCCTGGTGGCCAGCGCCAGCTTCGTCATCGTGCTGGTGGCTGCCAACCGCCACGATCCCGGTGCGGAGGCGGCCAGCCGCGACGGCGGCAGCGGCGGCTTCACCCTGCTGGCGGAGAGCAGTGTCCCCCTCTACCAGGACCTGAACCGGGAGGAGGATCGCCGGGCGCTGGGTCTGGACGAGGAGGCGGAGGCGGCACTGGCCGGGGCACGGTTCTACCCGTTCCGCCTGCTGGGCGGCAGCGACGCCAGCTGTCTCAACCTGTACCGGCCCGGGCGGCCGCGCCTGCTGGGGGTGCCGCCGGAGATGCTGCAGCGGGGCGGCTTCCGCTTCGCCGCCAGCCAGCCGCCGGTGGACGACCCCTGGCGGCTGCTGGATCAGGATCTGGGGGAAGGCGTGATCCCGGCCCTGGGGGACGCCAGCTCGGTGCGCTGGATCCTCCACCTGGGGCTGGGCCAGGAGCTGGAGCTCGAGGATGGGCAGGGGGAGACGGTGCGCCTGCGGCTGGTGGGGCTGCTGGATCGCAGCCTGTTCCAGAGCGAGCTGCTGGTGGCCGAGGATCGCCTCCTGAGCCACTTCCCCGGCGTGGGGGGCTACCAGTATTTCCTGGTGGACGTGGCGCCGGAGCGGGCGGAGGCGGCGGCCACCGCCCTGGAGGCCGGGCTGTCCCGCTTCGGCGTGGACGCGGTCCCGACCCTGGAGCGGCTGGCGGCGTTCCAGGCGGTGGAGAACACCTACCTGTCCACCTTCGAGGCCCTGGGAGGGCTCGGGCTGCTGCTGGGCACGGTGGGCCTGGGGATCGTGCTGCTGCGCAACGTGCTGGAGCGGCGCCGGGAGCTGGCGACGCTCAGGGCCTTCGGCTTCCGCCGCCGGCGCCTGGCCGGGCTGGTGCTGGCTGAGAACGCCTTCCTGCTGGCAGCCGGGATCGCCCTGGGGGCGGGCTCCGCGCTGGCGGCCAGCGCCCCGCGGCTGGCCGCGGGGCAGGTCCATCTTCCCTGGGGCTCCCTGGCCGCCACCATGGCCGCGGTCCTGGCCGTGGGGATGCTGGCCAGCCTGCTGGCGGTCCGCGGCGCCCTGGGCGTGCCGCTGCTGCCGGTCCTCAAGGCCGATCGCTGAGCCCGGCACGGGCCGGGCAAGTCCTACCGGGGATGGTGCGCCTTGGGAGAGGGGACGGGCGGATGATAAAGTCGGTCCTCCTCCCTCCGGCGAGGACCCCCTTATAAAAAGGACTCCCATGCCCACCAAGGAAATGGCAACCCTCCTCACCCGGCCGGCGGACCGCTTCGCAGAGCGCCACATCGGGCCGCCGGAAGCGGACATCCGCGGCATGCTTGAAGTGGTGGGTGCCGATTCCCTGGACGATCTCATCCGGCGCACCATCCCGGCGTCCATTCGCACCTCCCGTCCCCTGGCGCTGGATCCGCCCCGCAGCGAGTCGGAGGTGCTGGCCGAGCTCAAGGAGCTGGCGGGCCGCAACCAGGTCTGGCGCTCCTACATCGGCATGGGGTACGCGGAGACGTTCACACCGCCGGTCATCCAGCGCAACGTGCTGGAGAACCCGGGCTGGTACACCGCCTACACCCCCTACCAGCCCGAGATCGCCCAGGGCCGGCTGGAGGCGCTGCTCAACTTCCAGACCATGGTGGCCGACCTCACGGGCCTGCCCATGGCCAATGCCTCCCTCCTGGACGAGGCCACCGCCGCCGCCGAGGCCATGACCCTCTGCCGCCGCGCCCTGGCGGGGGGTGACGGACGCGACACATTCATGGTGGATCACCGCTGCCACCCCCAGACCATCGAGGTGGTGCGCCACCGGGCCGCTCCCCTGGGGATCCAGGTGGTGGTGGGGGATGCCCACCAGGACGACCTCCCGGCAACCCTGTTCGGCGCCCTGGTGCAGTACCCCGACACCTGCGGCCGCGCCGTCGATCACGGCCCGCTGGCCGAGAGGGTCCACGCCGCCGGCGCCCTGCTGGTGGTGGCGGCCGATCTGCTCTCCCTGGTGCTGCTGCGCCCTCCAGGCGAGGCCGGCGCCGACGTGGTGGTGGGGAACAGCCAGCGCTTCGGCGTGCCCCTGGGTTACGGCGGTCCCCACGCAGCCTTCATGGCCACCCGCGACGAGTACCGCCGCCACCTCCCCGGGCGCCTGGTGGGGATCTCCAGGGACGCCCACGGGCAGCCGGCCCTGCGGCTGGCCCTCCAGACCCGCGAGCAGCACATACGGCGGGACAAGGCCACCAGCAACATCTGCACCGCCCAGGTGCTGCTGGCAGTGATGGCCGGCATGTACGCGGTCTACCACGGCCCCGAGGGGCTGACGCGACTGGCCCGGCGCCTGCACGGGCTGGCCCGTGCCCTGGCCGCGGCCCTGGAGTCAGCGGGCTGCGCCGTGGCCCCCGGGCCGTTCTTCGACACCATCAAGGTGACGCCGGGGCCGCGGGACCGGGACGCCGTGCTGGCCGCCGCCGCCGCCGAGCGCTGCAACCTGCGCCGCTTCGACGATGGCGACCTGGGGATCAGCCTGGGCGAGCTGGCCGGGGAGGACGGCCTGCCGGCGCCCCTGGCCCGTACCAGCCCGTTCATGACCCACCCGGTGTTCCACTCCCACCGCTCCGAGACGGAGTTCATGCGCTACGTGGCGCGCCTGGAGAGCCGGGACCTGTCGCTGACCACGTCCATGATCCCCCTGGGATCGTGCACCATGAAGCTCAACGCCGCCGCCGAGATGCTTCCCATCAGCCTCCCGGGCTTCGCCTCCCTGCACCCGTTCGCGCCGCCAGAGCAGGCCGCGGGCTACCAGGAGCTGTTCCGGCGCCTGGAGGCGTGGCTGGCCGACATGACCGGTTTCGCCGCCACCTCCCTCATGCCCAACGCCGGCGCCCAGGGGGAGTACGCCGGCTTGCTGGTGATCCGGGCCTACCACGCCGCCCGCGGCGAGGGGAGCCGGGACGTCTGCCTCATCCCGCGCTCGGCCCACGGGACCAACCCGGCCAGCGCCATCATGGCGGGGATGGATGTCGTGGTGGTCGACTGCGATGCGCAGGGGAACATCGACGTGGCTGATCTGGAGGCCAAGGCGGCCGCCCACGCCCGGCGCCTGGCGGCCCTCATGATCACCTACCCGTCCACCCACGGCGTCTTCGAGGAAGGGATCCGCAACGTCTGCGATCTGATCCACCGGCACGGAGGCCAGGTCTACCTGGACGGCGCCAACATGAACGCCATGGTGGGGCTCTGCCGCCCCGGGGAGTTCGGGGCCGACGTCTGCCACCTGAACCTGCACAAGACCTTCTGCATCCCCCACGGCGGCGGCGGGCCGGGGATGGGGCCCATCTGCGTGGCCGCCCACCTGGCCCTTTTCCTGCCCCCCCACCCCCAGGCCCCGGGGGGCGGCCCGGACGGAGGGCGCACTGCGGACATGGGCACCACCGACACGCCCGCCG
>JBFGDW010000361.1:0-3468 GCA_041580435.1 Candidatus Polarisedimenticolia bacterium
CAGGGAGGCCGCCGCCGCCAGGGGCTCGGGGCGCCAGCGCCGGACGGGAACCTGCCGCTCCTCCTGGGCCACGCGCAGGCCCCCCAGGATGAACGCCTCCGCGCCGGCCGGCAGCGGCCGCTCCCCGGCCAGGGGAGCGAACAGGGCCAGTGGCTCGCCCTGGGCCGCCTCCTGCCGGCAGGGGCCGCAGGTGGCCAGGTGCCGCTCCAGCCAGGCGGCGCCGTCGGGGCCCAGGCGACGCTCCTCCCGGGCCAGGAGCAGGTCGGCCGTGCGCGGCCAGCAGGGGGTCATGCGTCCCCCCCGGCGCCGCCTCCCCGGCTCCGGGCCGGCAGGTACTCGGGGTAGAGGGCCGCCAGGCCGCGCCGGAGGATCTTCCGGGCCTGGTGCAGGTGATTGCGCACGGTGGACGGGGTGATCTCCAGGGCGGCTGCGATCTCGTCGCTGTCCAGCCCGTTCATCTCCTTGAGGACGAAGACCGCCCGCTGCTGGGGGGAGAGGCGGCGCGCCAGGCGCAGGAAGATCGCCTGAACCTCCCTGCGGTCCAGGCCCTCTGCCGGCCCGGTCCCTGCCACGGAGGGGAGGCTGGACGGCCTGGGGGGAAGCGGCGCCGCATCGGGGCGCGCCTGGCGGCGGCGGTAGGCGTCGATGGCCAGGTTCATGGTGATCCGGCGCAGCCAGGCGTCAAAGCGCCGCCCGCCCCGGTAGCGGGGCAGGACCCGCCACAGGCGGATGAACACCTGCTGGGCGATGTCACGGGCATCATCCTCGTTGCCCACCACCTGGTAGGCGGTCCAGTAGACCCGCTGCTGCCGGCTGCGGACCAGCTGCTCGAAGGCGTCCCGGTCCCCCCGGGCTGCCTGGGCGATGAGCCGCGCCTCGTCGATCATCCTCCTCCCCGGAGCCGCGGGATGGAGTGCCGGCGCGGCCCGCCGGCTCCAACCCTTTCTACGTCTGCCGCCGGCCGCCCATCTAGGGAAACACCCTTCCGCCGGCCGCACCGCGCGCCGGGTCAGGATCCGGGCCTGGAGGCGGAAGTCGAGAAGCTACAGCGAGATCCGGCCGGCGTCAAGGCCCGGGAAAGTGCTCGAAGGGGGTGGGGAGAGGCTCCGCGGCGCCGCCGCGGTCCAGCCGCACCCCCTCGCCGGCCCTGGTGACCCGCCCCACCGGGATCACGCCGGCAGGCACGGCTTCCGGGGGGAGGGCCACCAGCAGGCGGTAGTCCTCCCCGCCCGCCACCGCCCCAAGGAGGGGGTCCCGCCCCCGCGCCTGCCAGACGGCGGCCGCGGCACCATCCACCGGGATCTGCTCCCCGACCAGGTACGCCCCGCAGCCGGAGGCGGCGCACAGCCGCCTCAGATCCCGGGCCAGCCCGTCGCTCAGGTCCAGCCCGGCCCGGGCCAGGCCGGCCAGCTGCCGCCCTGCCTCCAGCTCCGGCTCAGGCGCCAGGTGCGCCCGCAGCGCCGCGGCGGCGGCCGCCGCCGGGACTCCCCCGTCACCGGCCGCCGGCGGGCAGGCCTCCCCCTTCGCCCCCAGGCGCCAGCCGGCCTCCAGCAGCTCCAGCCCGGCGGCGGCCGCACCCAGGGGGCCGGTGACCGCAAGCTGGTCTCCCGGGCGGGCGCCGTCCCGCCCCAGCCCTCGCCCTGCGGGCAGGCGTCCCAGCAAGCTGATCCCCACGTGGAGGCGCGCTGAAGCGCAGGTGTCGCCGCCGGCCAGGATCACGCCGCTCCGTCGGGCCAGCTCGCCCAGCCCGGCGCAGAACGCATCCAGATCGTCCACCGGCCAGTCGCCGGGCAGCCCCAGCTCCAGCAGGAAGGCCACCGGCTCCGCCCCCATGGCGGCCAGGTCCGAGAGGTTCACTGCCAGGCTCTTGTGCCCCAGGAGACTGGGAGGCATCCAGGCGCGCCGGAAGTGGGTCCCCTCCACCAGCAGGTCCGCCGTCCAGGCCAGGGGGCCTTCCCCCGGTGGAGTCAGCACCGCCGCGTCGTCGCCGGGGCCGCGCAGGAGGAGCCGGTCGCCAGCCCCCGGGAGGGCGCGGACGACGCGCTCGATGACGCCCGCCTCCCCCAGCTCCCCCACACGCATGGCTACACGGAGCCGCGGGCCGGGGCCGCCCGCGCCGGCCGCCGGCGGGTGGAGGCGGCGCGCTTGCCCCCGGCGCTGCGGCGGGAGGCGGCCACGGTGGGACCCAGGAGGACCGCGTCCAGCACCTGGCTCACGTCCTCCACGAAGATGAACTCCAGGTCCTTGCGCAGCGCCTCCGGGATGTCCGAGAGGGAGCGCCGGTTGGGGGCCGGCAGCAGCACCGCCCGCTTCCCGGCCCGTCGAGCCGCCAGGACCTTCTCCTTGATGCCGCCCACCGCCAGCACGTCGCCGCGCAGGGTGATCTCCCCGGACATGGCCAGGTCGTGGCGGATGGGACGCTCGGTCAGGGCGCTCACCAGGGCGGCGGCCATGGTGATCCCCGCCGACGGGCCGTCCTTGGGGATCGCCCCCTCGGGGACGTGGACGTGGATGTCCCGCTGGGAGAAGACGTCATCGGGGAGGCCGAACTCGGCCGCCCGGCCCCGGGCGTAGGAAAGGGCCGCCCGGGCCGACTCCTTCATCACGTCCCCCAGGTGCCCGGTGAGGATGAGCTGTCCGCGCCCCGGCATGGTGCTGGCCTCCACGTACAGGATCTCGCCGCCGCTGGCCGTCCACGCCAGACCCACGGCCACCCCCACCCGGTCCTCGTTGCGGGTCTCGGCCCGGGCCACCCGTGGCTCGCCCAGGAGCTTCTCCACCTGGGGCTCCCCCACCCGGGTGCAGCCCCGCTTCCCCTCGGCCACCTTGCGGGCCACCTTGCGGCAGATGGAGCTGATCTCCCGCTCCAGATTCCTGAGGCCCGCCTCCCGGGTGTACTCGGTGATGAGCTTGCGCACGGCGGCGTCGGTCAGGGCGATCTTCTTGGGGGTGAGGCCGTTCTCGCGCACCTGGCGCGGGATGATGTGCTGGCGGGCGATCTCGACCTTCTCCTCCTCGGTGTAGCCGCTCAGCCAGATCACCTCCAGGCGGTCCCGGAACGCCGGCTGGACCGGCTCGATGAGGTTCGCGGTGGCCAGGAACATGACCCGGGACAGGTCCAGGGGCAGGCCCAGGTAGTGGTCCCGGAACGACTGGTTCTGCTCCGGGTCCAGGACCTCCAGCAGCGCCGCCGAGGGATCGCCCCGGTGATCGGCGCCGATCTTGTCGATCTCGTCCAGGAGCATCACCGGATTGCAGGTCCCGGCCTGGTGCAGCCCCTGCACCAGGCGCCCGGGCATGGCGCCGATGTAGGTCCGCCGGTGGCCGCGGATCTCCGCCTCGTCCCGCACGCCTCCCAGGGACAAACGCACGAACTTGCGGCCCAGGGCGCGGGCGATGGAGCGCCCCAGGGAGGTCTTGCCCACCCCGGGTGGCCCCACGAAGCACAGGATGGGGCCGCGCATGCGC
>JBFGDW010000362.1:0-3460 GCA_041580435.1 Candidatus Polarisedimenticolia bacterium
CGGTCCGGCCCACCTGAGGCAGGGCCCCGGAGAGACCCGTGCCGCGCAGGAGCCATAAGGAGACCCCCTCCGAGACCCCCACGGATGCGAGCACCGGGCTGGCCCGGATCGATCCCCTCACGGGCTACCTCCGGGAGATCTCCCGCTACCCCCTGCTGACCGCCGAGGAGGAGCAGGCTCTGGCGCGGCGCTTCCGCGAGGACGGCGACGTGCAGGCGGCGGTGGAACTGGCCACGGGGAACCTGCGCCTCGTGGTGAGCATCGCCATGCAGTACCGCAGCTCCTACCACAACGTCCTGGATCTGATCCAGGAGGGGAACGTGGGCCTCATGAAGGCCATCGAGAAGTTCGACCCGCACCGCGGGTTGCGCTTCTCCACCTACGCCACCTGGTGGATCAAGGCCTACATGCTCAAGTACCTCCTGGACAACTGGTCCCTGGTGCGGTTCGGCACCAGCAACGAGCGGCGGAAGGTGTTCTTCAACCTGCGCAAGGAGCAGGAGCGCCTGCGGCTCCAGGGGATCGAGCCGCGCCCGGCCCTGCTGGCCAGGCAGCTGGACGTTCGGGAGCAGGACGTGGTGGAGGTGGGACAGGCTCTGGATAGCCGCGACCTGTCCTTCGATGCCCCGCTCAGCGATGAGTCGGGGGACACTGCCGCCTCGCTGCTGCCGGCGCCCCAGCCCCTGCCCGACGAGGTGGTGGCCGAGGAGGAGTCGCGGCGGATGCTCCGGGAGCAGTTCGCGCGCTTCGCGAAGGAGCTGCCCGACCGGGAGCGCGCTATCTTCGAGGAGCGGCTTGCGGCCGAGGAGCCGGTGACGCTCCAGGAGCTGGCCGATCGGTTCGGCATGACCCGGGAGGGGATCCGGCAAGTGGAGAAACGGGTCGTGGCCGCCTTCAGGGAGTTCGTGGCCCGGGAGCTCTCGGACTACGACCTGCAGATGGCGGGCGCTGGAACCGAGAAGGATGGGAAGGGATGAGATCCTGGAGCAAGGCACGAGCCGCCGCAGCGGCGCTGGCCCTGGTGGCGGCGGCTTGCGGCGGCGGACAGGAGAGCGGGCCCATGGATGACGGACCTGACTGGATCCTGGTGGGAGGGACGGTGCTGACCGGCGACCCCGGCAAGCCCCGCGCCCAGGCGCTGGCGGTGCGCGCCGGGCGCATCGAGGCGGTGGGGACGCGTGACGAGGTCCAGCGTCTGGCCACGGCCCGCACCCGGGTGGATGATCTGGCCGGCGCCGTGGTCATCCCGGGGCTGGCCGACGCCCACGGCCATGTCCTCGGGCTGGGGTTCGCGCTGCGTCGCGTGGACCTGAGAGGGGTGCCCTCCTACGAGGAGCTGGTGCGCAGGACGGCGGCCCAGGCCGGCCAGCAGCCAGCCGGCGGCTGGGTGCTGGGGCGGGGCTGGGACCAGACCCTGTGGCCCGGCGGGGACTTTCCCCACCACCGGGCCCTCTCCCAGGCGGTGCCCGATCACCCGGTGCTTCTCAACCGGATCGACGGCCACGCCGCCATCGCCAACGCGGCCGCCCTCCGGCTGGCGGGAATCGACCGGAACACGCCCGACCCTCCCGGCGGCCGCATCCTGCGCGACGCGGACGGACAGCCCACGGGCGTCCTGGTGGACAACGCCACCGCGCTGGTGGAGGAGATGGTCACGGTCCTGTCCCGCAAGGAGCAGCTGGAGACCCTGGAGCAGGCGGTGCGCCACCTGGCTGGCCTCGGGCTGACGGCGGTCCACGACGCCGGCGTGGGCTACGACCCCACCGTGGGCAACGCCGACCCCGAGGATCCGGGATGGGGGACGGTGGATCTCTACCGGGAGCTGCTCCGGAAGGGGCGTCTGCCCCTGCGGGTGTACGTCATGCTGGGCGGCAACGGGGCCTATCCGCCCGAGGACAGCTACTTCAGCCGGCCGCCCGTCCTGGGTGAGGGGGACGGGATGCTCACGGTGCGCACCATCAAGCTGGGGGTGGACGGCGCCCTGGGATCCCGGGGAGCGGCCCTGGAGTCGCCCTACAGCGACGAGCCGGGCCACGCCGGCCTCATCACCCGGGAGCAGGAGACGCTGGACCGGCTGGTGCGCCGGGCCTTCGAGGCCGGCTGGCAGGTGGCCATTCACGCCATCGGCGACCGGGGGAACCGCATGGCCCTGGACGCCATCGCCGCCGCGCGCGCCGCGGTGCCCGGCGCCGCGGACCCGCGGCCCCGCATCGAGCACGCCCAGGTGCTGCGCCCACAGGACATCCCCCGCTTTGTCGAGATGGGGGCCATCGCCTCGGTGCAGCCCACCCATGCCACATCGGACCGGCGCTGGGCGGAGCAGCGGCTGGGCACGGGCCGCCTGGCGGGAGCCTACGCCTACGCCTCGCTGGCCCGGGCGGGGGCGGTGGTGGCCTGCGGCTCGGACTTTCCCGTGGAGCGGGCCAGCCCCCTGGAAGGGCTGCAGGCGGCGGTGACCCGGGACGGCTGGCGCCTGGAGGAGGCCCTCACCGCCGCGGCGGCGCTGGAGTGCTTCACCGCCGGCGCCGCCCGGGCTGCCTTCTGGGAGGAGGAGCTGGGGCGCATCAGCCCGGGCCTGCGGGCCGATCTCACCGTCCTGGACCAGGATCCGCTGTCGGTGCCGCCGGAGAGCCTCGGCGGCCTGAAGGTGCTGCGCACCATCGTGGGCGGGCGCATCACCCATGACGGCGGCGCCGCCGCCGCGCGCTGAAGCACCTTGGCCCCCCTCCTGCCCCAGGAGCTGGACCCGGAGCGCTTGCAGGCGGTGGTGGACCTGTGGCGCACTGCGGGCAAGCGGATCGAGATCCCGGTGGCGGGCGAGAGCATGTTTCCGGTGCTGCGGCCCGGATGGATGCTGGTCCTGGATCATGCTCCGTCCCGGCACCCGTTCGGGAGCGTCATCGTCTTCCTGCAGGGCCGCCTGCTGGTGGCCCACCGCGTGGTGGGAAGGCGCCGGGGCGCGTACCTCACCAAGGGGGACGCCCTGCTCCACTTCGACCGGGAGACGGTGTCTCCCGAGAGAATCCTGGGGCGGGTGGTGGCTGTGCGCCGGCCTGACGGCGGGAACCGCCCCGAGGGGGCGCTGCGCCGGCTTGCAGGCAGGGGACTGGGGGTCGTCTCCCGCTGCGTGGGGGAGGCGCACCGGCTGACCCGGCCCATCGCCGGCCGGGCTCCCGGGCCCTTCCCCGGCCCCACGCGCATCCTGGCGGCGCTGAACCGGGCGGTGGTGGGCCTGGCGGGGCGCCTCCTTGCCCCCCGGGATCAGTCCCCGGGCCCGCCACCCAGCTCCGGGAACGGCGCCCCGGGCGGCACCTCGTAGAACAGGCCGCCTGCCCGGGCCACCCAGGCGCACGCCAGGGCCACGAACAGGGCCAGGGTGAGCCATCGGCGGCGGCTCCACCGGATGTCCTGGAGCACCCGGGCGGGGGCCGCCAGGGCCAGGGCCGCCCCCGCCGCCAGC
>JBFGDW010000363.1:0-3451 GCA_041580435.1 Candidatus Polarisedimenticolia bacterium
ATGCCGCGCTCCGGCCGCTGCTCGTCATCACCTACAGCCTGCCCGGCCCCCCCCCGCGCCCCTGAGGCCGGCCACCGGCTTCGTCACGGGCAGGTCGTGGTCACCCGCTCGGCCGTCGGCGCCCCCCCCGCCGCGGCATGGCCATACGTGCCCGTCCCGCAGGCGTGCCGGCCGCGCAGCAGGTACCAGAAGATCTCTCCTGCCGCGGGCGTGGCCGCGTCGGATCCAGGCGGGCCCGACGTCCCGGGGACCAGGCAGGTCTCCCCCGGCCCCGTCCCCACGGGAAGCTCGCCTCCAAGCCCACGCACCACGTCATAGACCGTGCCCGCCGGCGCGCCGGTCAGCGTGCTCCACCAGAACGTGGTGCGATCCGCGTCGAAGGCCACCCCGGTGACCTCGCCCAGGGAAACGTAGGGCGAGCCGGGAACGCAGGCGCCTGACTGGCACTGATCGCCCGTGGTGCAGGCGTCGCCATCCTCGCAGGCCGTCCCGTTGGGTTGAGGCGTGCACTCTGCGGAGCAGCAGGACGAGGCCGTTCCGTTGGCCGCCCCGTCGTCGCAGGCCTCGGTGGGATCCAGTTCGCCGTCGCCGCAGGACACGGTCTGGAACTGGCGCATCATCTCATGGTCCTCGTGCTCCAGGATATGGCAGTGGTAGGCGTAGCGTCCCTTGTAGCTCTCGAAGCGGGCGATGACCCGGACGATCTCGTTGGGACCCACCATCACCGTATCCTTCCAGCCATCCTCCTCGGCTGGGGGCGGCTGGGGGTTACCGCCTGGGATGATGTTCCCCTCGGCGTCCTTGGTGAATGTGTCCCGGTCCAGGACCTGGAAGAAGACCAGGTGCATGTGCATGGGGTGGGACACCCCCGAGTCGTTCACGAAGCGCCAGATCTCGGTGGTGCCAAGCTCGGGGAACTCGACGATGTCATTCCAGTGGAGCTCGTTGATCTCCCAGATGGCGCGGCCGCACCCGTCCGTTCCCGACTTCTTGAGGCGGAAATCCCGGGTCATGACGGCCTGGGCCGGATCGAGCCGGGTGATGGGACGGAGGGAGGCCGGCAGGGGATCGGTGTGGCCCGCCGGGTTGGTGACCCGGAACTGCATGACCTGGGTCAGATCCACGGCGCCGTTGGGATGAGGCGCTCCCGCGCTGTTCTCCAGCAGGATGGTGTCGCCGTTGGTAAATGCCGCGAAGTCCACCACCACGTCGTAGCGCTCTCCCGGACCCATCGTGAGCTGTCCGACGCCAGGCACCGGCGCCTCCAGCAGGCCTCCCTCGGTGCCGATGACGGTGAAGGTCAGCAGTCCGTCGGGAGGCCGCAGGGACAGGGTGTACACCCGCGAGCCGGAGCCGTTGAGCAGCCGGAACCGGTACTTGCCGCGCCGGACCGACAGGTAGGGCCAGACCTTGCCGTTGACCATGACCTTGTCGCCGAACCAGTGGTCCTGCCACTGGGCGGGATAGTGCAGCGTGCCATCGGGATTGAACTTACGGTCCTGGATCACAAGGGGGATCTCGTAGAGACCCGTGGGCAAGTTGAGGGCGTCCTCCACCGAATCGCGGAGCAGGTAGAGACCCGCCAGACCCATGTAGACATTGAGGCGCGTGATGCCCAGCGCGTGATCGTGGAACCACAGGTATCCGGCCTGCTGGTTGTTGGGATAGACGTAGGTCGCCGGCGGGTCCCCAGGCAGGAACGTGTCCTCGGGGTAGCCGTCGAAGGCGGCCGGGACGTGACCTCCGTGCAGGTGGACCACGGTCTTGGCCACGGCCTCGGCGCCGTGGATGCAGACCACCCCGAATGCATCCTGCTGCACGTCCACCTCCAGGTAGTGGTTGTCGGTGCGCAGGATGTTGGTCTGGAAGTCGCGCAGGTCGTTGATCCAGTTCACGGTGACCGGCTGGCCCGTGCGCGCCTCGATGACCGGCCCCGGTGTTCCGGCCGGCGCAGCCCCGTCGCTGAATCCCCACACCCGCGTGGGTCCCGGCAGCTCGCTGTGAAGCTGCTGCTCCAGCTCCACCATGGTCAGGTCGTAGGTCGCCGCCGCCCCCGGGGCCCCGCTCACCGGCGTGGCCACGGCCGGGACGGGCAGGGCGTCCAGATAGGGGGTCAGGGCAATGGGGCAGTCCACGGCGGAGCACGTGGACCCATCACCCTGGTAGGCGCCTCCAGCCGAGGCGCAGGCACTCTGGGTCTGCACGCTGCAGGTGCCGCTGGCGGCGCAGCAGGCCCCGGTGATGACCACGCACGGGTTGGGGGAGCAGGACGTCCCGTCCCCCTGATAGGCACCGCCGGCGGCGAGACAGGCCGCCGGTGTCTGGATGGTGCAGGCGCTGCCCTGGCAGCATCCGCCGCTCACCACCGAGGGCGTGTAGTCCACCACCAGCCTGGGCTTCCACGACACGCCTCCCGTGCTGCTGGTGTTCTCGCGGGTGGCGAAGCGCTTGGCGGTCTCCACCTGGGTCTCGTCCCCAATGATGATCCAGCCGAAGTTCTGTGCGGGGCTGCCCAGCCAGAGCTGGACATCGGCCACCATCCCCGACGTTGATCCCCAGCTGTAGAACCCGGTGGCGCCCACCGCCCGTGAGGCGCTGAAGGTGGCGGCGTAATCTCCGCCGGGAATCGCCCAGAACAGGCCAGAGTAGAAGGTGTGGCGCCAGGTTGCGTCTCCCGGGGTCGCCGGCTCCCCTCTTCCCTGCTGCGAGTTGCCCGTGTTGGACGTCCCCTCGCCCCAGTTCGCCAGGAGCCGGTGCAACCGGACGTTGAAGGACGTGTTCCGCTTCACCTTGTCGGCATAGAGGGTGAGCTGGACGCTGTTGATGGTGGCCCCGGCGGGGATGGCGCCCGCGATGTTGAAGGACAGGACCGCCCGCCGCACCGCGACCCGGACCCCCGGCCCCGGATCCGCGTCGGCGTCCTTCACCTTGCCGGTGAACATGGTTGGCCCAGCGCCGTCGCTCATGTCGGCGAAGCCGTCCTGGGCGACAGGCTCATACAGGGTGTTGTCCTTGACCGGGTTGAGGATGACGGTGTCGGCCCGCGCCGCCGACACCAGCAGGAAAAGGCACGCCAAGGCGCACGCCAGGACAGAAGCACCCGCGTTCTTGCTCATCTCGCCCCCCGGGCCAGGCTGGCCAGCATGCTCCTGGCCGGGGACGGCCCCCCGGCGGGATCAGGAGCCTGACCCTGGGGCGAGCAAGGGCGGTGCCACGCAGCGGTGGCGGGAACTGGGGGGGAGCGCGCGCAGGGGGCGGGCTCAACTGGGGCGCCTCACCCAGAAGCGCGCCCTTTCACCCTGCGCGAGGGGCGATAGCGCCAGCCTGCGCGACCTTCATCCCGGTTCGGGCTATGCTCCCGCCCATGGCCCGGGTCCCCCCCGACACGCCGGTGCGCCGGCGCGAGATCCTCGCCTGGTACGGCTACGACTTCGCCGACTCGGCCTTCACC
>JBFGDW010000364.1:0-3444 GCA_041580435.1 Candidatus Polarisedimenticolia bacterium
GCTGGCCACCCTGACCATCAACCGGCCGGACAAGCTCAACGCTTTGAACCACGCCACGGTAAAGGAGATCGGTGACGCCGTGGAGCGTGCCGCCGCCGACCCGGACGTGCGAGCGGTCATCGTGACCGGCGCCGGGCCCAAGGCGTTTGTGGCCGGCGCCGACATCGCCGAGCTGGCGCGGATGGACCCGGTGGGGGGGCGGCGCACCGCGCGCCTGGGGCAGCGGGTGCTCGACTCACTGGAGCGCCTCCCCAAGCCGGTCATCGCCGCCATCAACGGCTTTGCCCTGGGGGGCGGCTTCGAGCTGGCCCTGGCCTGCCACCTGCGGGTGGCGGCCGACAACGCCGTGGTGGGCCTGCCCGAGGTGGGGCTGGGGCTCATCCCGGGCTACGGCGGCACCCAGCGCCTGGCGCGCCTGGCCGGCCGTGGCCGGGCCCTGGAGCTGATCCTCACCGGGCGCAAGGTGAAGGCCGACGAGGCCCTGGCCCTGGGGCTGGTGAACCGGGTGGTGCCCGCGGGAGAGGCGGTCCACGCCGCCCGGGAGCTGGCGGCGCAGATCCTGGCCAACGGCCCCCGGGCCGTGGCCTACGCCCTGCAGGCGGTGCGGGAGGGGCTGGACATGCCCCTGGCCCAGGGCCAGTCCCTCGAGGCCGCCCTCTTCGGCCTGCTGGCCTCCACCGCCGACACCCGCGAGGGGCTGCAGGCCTTCCTGGAGAAGCGCCGCCCGCAGTTCAAGGGCGACTGAGGGCGCATGCGGTCCATCCGCGTCGCACGGGCCGTCCTGCTGGTCTTCCTGGTCCTCTTCGCCGGGATCCTCGGCGTGGCGGTCTGGCGATCACCCCCTCCGGCCCCGGTGGTCCCGCCGCCGCGCACGGTTCCTCCGGTCCCCGCCGACGTGCAGGTGGAAGGCCCGGTGGAGTCGGCCACCGAGACCTTCCTCTTCACCGAGGAGAGGGGCGGCGTGATCGTGACGCGGCTGCAGGCCGGGCGAATGCTGGGGATCGAGGGGGGACACCGGGTCCTGAGCGACATCCTCATCGAGTTCCGTCCCGAGCCTCTGACCCATCCCGAGCGCCTGGCCCGGGTCAAGGGGACCACGGGGCGCTTCGACGCCACCGCCCACGAGGTGATCCTGGGGGGCGAGGTGGTCCTGCAGCTGGCCACGGGGGAGGAGCTTCACGCCCCCTCCCTGGGTTACCGCCTGGACGAGAGGGTGGCCCGCACCGACGGCGCGGTCCGGTTCACCCTGGAGGGGCTGGAGGGGACCGCCCGGGGGCTCATGGTTCGCCTCCAGGAGCAGGTGGTGGAGCTGCAATCCCAGGTGTCGGTCTCCCGCCCCCAGGGCCAGGGAGAGTCTCTGGCGCTGGAGGCCGGCTCCCTGCGCCACGACGGGCGCGGCCGGAGCACGCGGCTGGGGGCGCCGGTGACCCTGCGGGGGGACTGGGGGGTCTTCACCGGCGGCGACCTGGCGCTGGATCCGGTAGCGGGAGCGGGGACCCGGGCCACCACCGCGGGACCGGGCCGCCTGCGCACGGCCGCCGGCGCCGGCCAGGTGGACGTGGCGGCGGGCGCATGGGAGTTCCACCTGGACGACGGCCACGGCCTGCGCCAGGCCATCGCCAGCGGCCAGGTGCGTGTGGTGCCGACCGGCGAGGAGAGGAGCCTGCCGCTGGAGACACTGGAGGCGGCGCGCCTGCGGCTGCGCCCCGGCCCTGGCGGGTTGCAGATGGAAGCCGAGGGGAGCGGCGACGCCCCGGTGGCCGCACGCCTCTCCCATCCCCTGGTGGAGTCGGTTCATAGCCGACACTTGAGGGTGCAGCCGGCCCCCGGCGGAGAGCGGGAGATCCTGTTCACCGGGGAGGTGGCGGCCCGGGGGCCCGGCCGCGCCGCCTCGGGGGCGTCGCTGCTGGCCCGGGCGGACCGCACGGCGCGACTCCTGGGGGTGCCGGGTGCCCCCGCCCGCCTGGTCCAGGAGGGACATGTGGTCACCGCCGCCGAGATCCTGCTGCAGCCCGATGGGGGGATCGAGGCCCTGGACGACGTGCGCATCGATGTGGAGCCGGAGCCAGCAGGGGAGCGGGGGCGCCTGGCTGCCGTGGCCCACCGGGTCCGCTACGCCGCCGACGCCCGCACCCTGCGCCTGGACGGACAGGTCCGGGCCTGGCAGGGGGAGGATTCCCTCGAGACGGCGTGGCTCATCCTGGAGCAGGCGGATGCGCGCATCCTGGCCGGGGGTGGCGTGGCCACGTCGCTGCGGGTGGGCGAGGACGGAGGCGTGGCCCGGGCCTCGGATCGAGTCCAGGTGCGAGCGCAGGAGATGGAGTGGCAGCGGTCGACCCACCAGGTCCGGTTCCGCGGCCAGGTGCGCATGCTCCAGGGGGCCGCCGTGGTCCACGCCGATGAGCTGCAGCTGTCCACCGGCTCACCGGCGGAGCGGGCCTACCAGGCCCTGGGTCAGGTGCGCTTCCAGGACCCACTCTGGGAGGGAAGCGGCGATCGCCTCGCCTACCAGGTGGACGGTCCGGGCTACCTGCTGGAATCCCAGACGGGCCTGGCCCGGGTCACCTCCCGGGAGTCGGGCAGCACCCTCACCGGCCGCGCCCTGCGAGTCGATCCCACAGGCGAGGCCATGCGCGTGGACAGCCGCGAGGGGGGCCGCGTCACCGTGCGCGCGGGAGCCTCCGGCTCAGGGCAGCCGTGAAGGGGAGGCTGGGCACCGACGGCCT
Source organism: Candidatus Polarisedimenticolia bacterium (assembly GCA_041580435.1). Taxonomy (GTDB): domain Bacteria; phylum Acidobacteriota; class Polarisedimenticolia; order SMYD01; family SMYD01; genus JBFGDW01. The sequence continues at coordinate 2,727 of JBFGDW010000364.1, forward strand.
GGTGAAGGCCTACCGCAAGCGCCGCGTGGTCAACGGCGTGTCCATTCACATGGACCGGGGAGAGGTCGTGGGGCTGCTGGGACCCAACGGTGCCGGCAAGACCACCCTCTTCCACATGGTGCTGGGCCTGGTCCGCCCCGACCGCGGGCGTGTGCTCCTCGACGGCCGGGACATCAGCGATCTGCCCATGTACCGCCGGGCGCGCCTGGGCCTGGGCTACCTGCCTCAGGAATCCTCGGTGTTCCGCCGCATGGGCGTGGCCGACAACCTGCGGGCCGTCCTGCAGATGCGGGGCATGAACGGGCACGAGGTGGGACGGCGGACCGAGGAGCTGCTGGAGGAGTTCCAGATCGGGCACCTGGCCCGGCACCGGGCCGACACCCTTTCCGGAGGGGAACGGCGCCGGCTGGAGATCGCCCGCGCCCTCACCGTGGACCCTTCCTTCATTCTCCTGGACGAGCCCTTCGCCGGCATCGATCCCAAGAGCCGCGCCGACATCCAGACCATCATCGGCCACCTCAAGAAGCGGGACATCGGCGTGCTCATCACGGACCACAACGTGCGGGAAACGTTGCAGATCACCGATCGCGCGTATATCATCAACGAGGGCGCCATCCTGGAGAGCGGCAGCCCGCAGGACCTCACCTCCAACCTGCGCGTACGCCGCATCTACCTCGGTGACAACTTCACGCTGCCCTGACGGCAAGAGGAGCGATCC
>JBFGDW010000365.1:0-3430 GCA_041580435.1 Candidatus Polarisedimenticolia bacterium
CTACCCGGATCAGCGGGAGCGCATGGAGGCAGCCTGGGGCGCCCCGGTCTGCAACCTCTATGGCTGCCGGGAGGTGGGCCTGGTGGCCCTGGAGTGCCCGGAGCACCAGGGTCTGCACGTCATGGACGAGCGGCTGGTGGTGGAGCTGGAGCCGGCGTCCGGCGCGGCGGCCGGCGCGCCGGCGGAGCTGCTCCTCACCGATCTGGACAACGGCGCCACCCCCTTCCTCCGCTATCGCGTCGGCGACCTGGCCCGCCCAGGGCCCGACGGCCCGTGCCCCTGCGGCCGCGGCCTGTCCCGGCTGGGAGAGGTATCGGGGCGCTCATTCGACGTGATCCGGGGGCCAGGCGGCCAGGCGGTGGGAGGGACGTTCTGGTCCCTGCTGCTGCGCACCGGCGTGGGCGGCGTGGAGACCTTCCAGGTGGTCCAGCACGCCCTGGACCGGCTGGAGATCCGGGTGACGCCCGAGGGCTGCCTGGGCCACCAGGGGCGGCAGGTGCTCACCGCCCGCATCCGCCAGTCCCTGGGCGATGACATGCAGGTGGAGTTCCGGGAGCTGGCGCGCCTCGAGCCGCTGCCCACGGGCAAGCACCGGTTCGTGGTCTCGCGGCTGGCCGGGCCAGGCGCGGCCGGGGGCGGTGGCGGAGCCGGCGCATGAGCGCCGCCCGCGCCCTGCCGGTCCTCATGTACCACAGCGTCGCCCCAGAGGGCGCGCTGTCCCCCCACGGCTGGCTGGAGCGCCTCTCGGTGAGCCTGGAGATGTTCGAGGCCACCCTCGCCGCGTGGCAGCGACGCGGTGTCCGGACCGTGGGGTGCGAGGAGATCCGGGCCTTCCTGGCGGGGAAGGCCGGGCTGGGCCCGGGCAGCGTGGCCCTGACCTTCGATGACGGCTACCTGGACAACTGGGTGGCCGTGACCCCCCTGCTTCGCCGCTACGGGCAGCGGGCCATCGTCTTCATGTCCACCGACTTCATCGATCCATCTCCGGTGCCGCGGCCCACGCTGGACGACGAGACCGCGCCCTCTACCTGGCAGGGGTACCTGTCGGCGGAGGAGATGCGGCGCATGGTGGCCACCGGCGCGGTGGAGATCCAGTCCCACGCGGCCACCCACACCTGGGAGTTCACCGGGCCGGAGATCGTGGACTACTACGGCCCGCACTGGAACATCTCTCATCCGCGCTGCCGCTACCGATTCCTCTGGCTGAACCAGAACCGGGAGCGCAAGCCGTTCGCCCTGCAGCACCTGCGCCGGGAATCTGTCCCGTGGGGGACACCGGTCTACACCTATGCGCCGGCGCTGGTGGCCCGGCGCTACGTCCCCGACCCCGAGATCGAGGCGCGGGTGGTGGAGCTCGTGGCGGCTGAGGGGGGGGAGGCGTTCTTCCAGCGACCCGACTGGCGCGGCGCACTGGACGGCCTCGTGCGGGAGCACCGCCAGCGGCGCGGGGACGGGGGCCGGCTGGAGAGCCTGGCCGAGCGCCGCGAGCGCCTCCGCCAGGAGATGGCCGGCAGCCGGTCCCTGCTGGAGGGGATCACCGGCTGTCCGGTTCGCTTCCTGTCGCCGCCTCAGGGCGGAGCGGACGAGGAGACCCTGGCGCTGGCCCGGGAGTGCGGCTACGAGCTGGTGACGGCCCCGTCATCGGGGAAGCTGCAGCTCAACCGTGCGGGTGGAGGCCCGGGCTGGGTCCACCGCTGCGGCACTGGCTACGATCTCTTCGGCCGCGGCCGCTCCCGGCGCGCCTCGCTGCTGTCCCAGCGCATCGTCCTGGCCCGGGCCGCCGGGAACCCGGGCGCCCTGCTGGCCACCAAGCTCGTGGGAGCGGCCCGCCGCCTGGGCCGGTGAGCCGGCTGCCTCAGGAGCGCGTGCCGGCCCGCAGGTCCTGCCACAGCTGCCGGGCGTGATCCAGGAGCTCGCGCCCCTCCACCAGCCAGAGGGCTGCGGCGTAGGCCAGGACGCCGGTCGCCACCTTGAGCAGGAGCCGGAGGCCGGGCTCCAGGCCAGGCAGCTCTCCCACCGCCAGCACCGCCAGGGCCATGATCAGGGTGGCCACGGCGGGGCGGGCCAGGGTGCGCATGAACTCGCCGCCGCCGGTGCGGGCCACCGCCAGCGCCGGGCGCAGGATCACCGCGGCCACCAGGATGGGGTAGAGCATGGCCCAGCAGGCGGCGACGGCGGCGATCCCGCTGTCGGCCGCCAGCCAGAACGCAGTGGGCAGGACCGCCACGCAGGCCAGGTTGAAGCCGATCTCCCGGCGCAGCCGGCCGCCCGCCAGCAGCACCGGGGACAGCAGGACGGAGACGCTCCGGGCCATGCCATACAGGCAGAGCCAGCGCATGGGGGCGATGCTGGCCGTCCACTTCTCACCCAGGAAGACCGGGACCACCTCGCCGCTCACCAGCGCCAGGCCCCCCAGGGCGGGGAAGGTGATCAGCGAGAGGCCGCGGCTGAGTCGGACGAGGGCCGAGCGCATCCCCTCGGCCCGCTCCCGGGTTCGGCTGAAGAGCGGCAGCGCCATGGGGCTGAGGGCGATCCAGATCTGATCCCAGGGCATCTTCGCCAGGTTCCAGGCCATGGTGTAGGCGCCCAGCGCGGCGGGGCCCAGCAGCCGGCCCACGACGAGGAAGTCGGCGTTGCTGTACATGTACCAGAAAAACGAGCTCAGGGTGACGCCCCCGCCGAAGCGCATGAGGGAGGTGGACTCGGCGCCGCGCAGCCGCAGGCCCGGCCGCCACGGATGAGCCACGGCCAGCACCGCGGCGAAGACAGCGCCGTTGGCCAGAAACCCCACCACCAGGGCCCACACGCCGTACCCGTTGAAGGCCAGGGTGATGGTGAGGCCCGAATCCACCACCTGGCTCAGGGTGCGGGCCACCGCCTCCCCCTTCAGGCGCAGCTCCCGGCGCAACAGGGACAGTGGCACGACCTGCAGGGCGGTGAGGGGAAACCCCAGGGCCATGACCCGGATGATGCTGGTCACTCGCGGCTCGCCGTAGAAGCGGGCTGCCGCCGGTGCCACCAGCCAGCAGAATGCCAGCAAGCCCACGGAAAGCCCCGCCGCCAGCGTGAAAGCTCGTGCGCAGGTCTCCTCGGTGACGGTCTCGCGCTGCACCAGCGCCGGGCCGATGCCGAAATCCCGCGCCTGCTGCACCAGGCCGATGATGACCATGGCCATGCCCAGCAGGCCGTAGTCGGGGGGATCCAGCAGCCGGGCCAGCACCGCGGTGACGCCCAGGCCGAAGACCACCATGAGGCCACGGCTGCCGCCGGTCCAGGCGGCGCTGCCCAGGAACCTGCGGCGCAGGGCGCGGTCAGCGTGCATGGGACGGAGGACCGGGGCGTGGCCCGCGGGCCCGGGCGAAGGGCGCCCACAGGAGGCCGGCCAGGGTCCCCAGGCCATAGGCCGAGTGCAGGAGCGGGAGCGCCACCA
>JBFGDW010000366.1:0-3428 GCA_041580435.1 Candidatus Polarisedimenticolia bacterium
CATGCCGGCGTTGGTGAACAGCAGGGTGGGATCCCCCACCGGGACCAGCGGGGAGGAGCGGACCACCTGGTGCCCGTGCTGGGCGAAGTAGTCCAGAAAGCTCCGGCGGACCTGGGCTCCTTGCATCAGACGGCCTCTCCGGGGAAGGGTTCCGGGGCCCGACCACACGGGCCTCCCGGGCGCGGGATTATAGTGCCCCCGCGCCGTGGGCCGCCAATGCCCACCGCCGATCCGCGTCAGGGGCTCAGGTGCGGGAGAACTCGAAGGGAGACTCGTCCGCGCCGTTGCCATCGCCCTCTCCGCCCAGGCTGGCCTCCATCTCCTTCATGGCCGCCTCTGCGGTGGACTCGATCCCCTGGATCTTCAGGCGGAACTCGTCGGGGTTGGTGGCCCGGCGGAGTGCCTCCTCCAGGGTGATGAGGTCCTTCTTGTACAGCTGGAAGATGGACTGGTCGAAGGTCTGCATGCCGTACTGGGAGGTCCCGGCGGCGATGGCGTCCCGGATGAGCTTGGTCTTCTCCTTCACCTCGATGCACTCCCGGATGTACCCGGTGGAGCGCAGGACCTCCACCGCCGGCACCCGGCCCCGGCCGTCGGCCCGGGGGATGAGGCGCATGGAGATGATGGCCTTGAGCACGCTGGCCAGCTGCAAACGAATCTGCTTCTGCTGGTGCGGGGGGAAGACGGCGATGATGCGGTGGATGGTCTCGGTGGCGTCCAGGGTGTGCAGGGTGGACAGGACCAGATGGCCGGTCTCCGCCGAGGTGAGGGCGGTCTCGATGGTCTCGTAGTCCCGCATCTCGCCCACCAGGATGACGTCGGGGTCCTGGCGCAGGGCGGAGCGCAGGGCCTGGGCGAAGTTCTTGGTGTCCACCTCCACCTCGCGCTGGTTGACCAGGGACTTTTTGTCCCGGTGGAGGAACTCGATGGGATCCTCGATGGTCATGATGTGCTCGGTGCGGGTGGAGTTGATGTGATCCAGCATGGCCGCCAGGCTGGTGGACTTACCCGACCCGGTGGTCCCGGTGACCAGGATGAGACCGCGCCGCTCCTCGGCGATGGTCTCCAGGACGGGAGGCAGCAGCAGGTCCCGTATGGTCTGGATCTTGGCCGGGATGACACGCAGCACCAGCCCCACGGCTCCCCGCTGCTGGAAGATGTTGCAGCGGAAGCGGCCGAAGCCCGGCACCGAGTAGGCGAAGTCGATCTCGAAGTTTTCCTTGAACTTCTGCTTCTGGCGGCCGGACATGATGGAGAACGCCATGGCGATGGTGTCCTCCTGCATGAGCCGCTTGGCGTCCAGCAGGGGGATCAGGCGCCCGTCCACCCGGATGACCGGGTGGGAGCCCACCTTCAGGTGCAGGTCCGAGGCGCCTCGCTCGCAGGCGACCTTCAGGAGGTCGTTGATGTGCACGGCTGCTCCTCCAGTGAGACTGAGGGGCCGGCCGGAACCCTCCGGGACGGTCCGGGCTGAATCTAGGTTCGAGGGTCTGGGGAGTCAAGAAACGCCCTCCCGGGGTCCGGGTGGGCGTCGGGGGAGCGTTTTCGGGGGGCTAGCCCGCGGCCTGGCGCTCGGCGGCGGCCACCGGCGTGAGCCAGCCGTGCCGGTCCTCGCTGCGGCCCTTCACCAGGTCGAAGAAGGTCCGCTGCAGCTGCTCGGTGAGGGGGCCGCGCCGCCCCTTCCCCACCTGCACCCGGTCCACGCTGCGGATGGGCGTGATCTCGGCAGCCGTGCCGGTGAAGAAGACCTCGTCGGCGATGTAGAGGCTCTCCCTGGGGATCAGCTTCTCCACCACCTTGATCCCCGCCTCCCGGGCCAGACGGACCACCGTGTCCCGGGTGATCCCGGGGAGCACCGAGGCGCCCAGCGGCGGGGTGTAGAGCGTCCCTCCCCGGGCCAGGAAGAGGTTCTCGCCGCTCCCCTCGGAGACGTACCCCTGGGCGTCCAGGGCAATCCCCTCGGCGTAGCCGTTGACCAGAGCCTCCATCTTGATGAGCTGGGCGTTCATGTAGTTGGCAGCGGCCTTGGCCAGGGCAGGGAGGGTGTTGGGTGCGATGCGGCTCCAGCTGGAGACCATGACGTCCACCCCTTCCTCCAGGGCCTCGCTCCCCAGGTAGGCACCCCAGGGCCAGACGGCGATGTAGCAGTCCACCGGGCAGGGTGTCGGGTCCACGCCCAGGCTGCCGTACCCCCGCAGCACCACCGGGCGGATGTAGCTCTCCTCCAGGCCGTTGGCCCGCACCGTCTCCAGGGCCGCCTCCTCCAGGGCGGTACGGGAGAAGGGGATCTCCATGCGGTAGATCTTCGCCGAGTCCACCAGCCGCTGCATGTGGTCCTGAAGCCGGAAGACCGCCGGCCCCTGCTCGGTGGCGTAGCAGCGGATCCCCTCGAAGACCGAGGAGGCGTAGTGCACCACGTGGGACAGCACGTGGATCCGTGCGTCATCCCAGTCCACGAAGCGCCCGTTGTGCCAGATCTTGTCCGTCTTCTGGATGGCCATGCCGCCTCCGGGGGGAACTGCTGGGCTGTCGGGGTCCGGCCGCGCCGGGCTGTCGGGAGGCGAGGATGCTAACAGCGGCCCGCGCAGCCTGTCAAGAAACGCCCGATCCGCCCTCTCCTCAGGCCCAGCGGGCCAGGATCAGGGCCAGCCCCGCCGCCGCCGCCGTCTCGGCGCGCAGGATGCGCGGCCCCAGGCGCACGCCCACAAACCCGGCGGCCCGCACGGCCCGCCGCTCGGCGCCGGTCAACCCTCCCTCGGGGCCCACCAGCAGGCGCACCCCACGCGGCGGCGGCCCCTCGGCCACGTCCCAGGCCGGCTCTCCTGCCGGATCCAGGAACAGGCTGACCTCACCCGGCGCCGCTGGCCGCGCCAGCACCTCGTCCAGCCGCACTGCCGGGCGCAGCTCCGGGGCCCGCAGCCGGCCGCACTGCTTGACCGCCTCCAGGACCACCCGCTCCCAGCGGGGCGGCGGCGTCCGCCGCCGGGCGGCCCCCTGGGTGCGCGCCGTGATCATGGGCACCACCGCCGTGGCGCCCAGCTCGGTGGCCTGGCGCAAGACCATCTCCATGCGGCCCGACTCCTGCAGCCAGCCCTGGAGCAGGGTGATGGGAAAGTCCGGCTCCACCTGGGGCTCCCTGGGCTGCAGGTCCACCAGGCGGGCCGTCCCCCGGCCTGCCTCGAGGCGTCCCGTCCAGCACCCTCCCTGGCCGTCCACGATCTCCACCGCGTCCCCCGGGGCCACCCGGCGCACGCGCACCAGGTGGTGGGCCTCGGGGCCGGGAAGGGCGATGGCCCCGGAAGCGGCCGGCGCCGCCTGGGGCGGGATCACCACCCGAGGCAGCAGCCCCGGGCGGGGCGTCAGCAGCAGCGCCCCCCATTCCCCTTCCTCCCGGCGCTCCAGTTCGGCCAGCCCCAGGCGGCGACCCG
>JBFGDW010000367.1:0-3411 GCA_041580435.1 Candidatus Polarisedimenticolia bacterium
AGGCGTCTATGGACAGCTCCAGGACGTCGGCAACGCCACCAGCTTCACCCTCAATGGCCTGACCGACTGCACCACCTGGTACGTGGCGATCAAGGCCTACGACACCGCCGGCAACCGCAGCGTGAGCTTCTCCAACGAGATCTCCGGGTGGCCGCGGCCAACCGCCGGGAGCCTGACACCGGCAGTGGGTGAGCAGGGGCTCACCCTCAACGTCACCCTGAGCGGGACCAACTTCCGATCGGGCGCCTCGGTTCTCTTCTCCAATCCCGGCGTGACGGTCAACTCGGTGACGGTCAACGGCTGCAACGAGCTGGTGGCCAGCATCACCGTGGGGGCCAGCGCCGCCACCGGCGCCACCTCGCTGGATGTGGTCAACACGGACCAGACCTTCGGCACCGGCGCGGGGCTGTTCACGGTGCAGGCGGCGACGCCACCCACCGTGGCCTCGACCAGCCCTGCCAACGGCGCCACGGGGATCTCCACCACCGTGCAGCCGTCCATCACCTTCAGCGAGGCCATGTCGCCGGCCAGCATCACCTCCTCCACGGTGCAGGTGATCAACAGCGGCGGCACGCCGCTGGCGCAGGCGGCCGGCTCGCCGGCCCTGTCCCCCGACGGGCGCACCGCCACCATCACCCTGGCCTCGCCGCTGACCCTGGGGCAGACCTACCGCCTGCGGGCCGTGGGCGGCGCCTCGGGAGTCAAGGACCTGGCGGGCAACGCCCTGGCCAGCACCTTCACCCAGGCCACCGGCTTCTCCACCCAGCCTGACTCGGTGCCCCCGGTGATCAGCGCTGTGGCCGCCGGCAGCATCACCGGCACGTCGGCCCAGATCACCTGGACAACCGACGAGGTGGCCGACAGCCAGGTCTTCTGGCGCCTGGCGGGCCAGACGGCCTACCAGCAGACGGCCATCGACACCAACCTGCTCACGAGCCACAGCATGCAGCTCACGGGCCTCATGCCATCCACCACCTACGAGTACCACGTGCGCAGCGCCGATGGCGCCGGCAACGCCGCGGTCTCGTCCCCGGACAGGACCTTCACCACGGCGGCCAGCTCGAGCTCGTACCTGGTGTTCGAGGCCGAGGCGGGCACGCTCGCCTCGCCGGTGCGGTCCGTCACCGGGACCAACGCCTTCGGCGGCGCCTACATCGACACGCCCCAGGGGACGTCCCAGGGCTCGGCCAACAACCCGGCCGGCACGGCGGTGTTCGGCGTCAACATCCCCACCGCGGGCACCTGGTACCTGTGGGTGCGGATGAACAACGTCACCGGCAGCGGCGGCACATGGTACGAGTCCATGGACGGGGGCTCGCGCCAGCTCATGAACGTGTCGGCCATCAACGCCTGGGAGTGGTCGGCCGGCCGCAGCTACACGCTGACGGCGGGTCTGCACTCCCTGGAGCTGGGCGGCCGGCGCGCCGAGGCCCGGGCCGACCGGATCCTGCTGACCAACGATCCGGCCTTCGTGCCATCCAGCCAGCCGGTGGGCGACCAGACGCCGCCGGCGGCGCCCACGTCCTTCACCGCCACGCCGTCCGACAAGGCCAACGCCCTGGCCTGGACCAACCCGTCCAGCTCCGACCTGGCCCGGATCGTCATCCGGGTGCGGACGGACGGGGTGACGCCGGTGACGCCGGTGGACGGCACGGCGGTCCTGGACCGGGCCGCCACGGCCAGTGCCCCCGACAGCTTCCTCCACACGGGCCTGGTCAACGGCACTGCCTACCGCTACGCCATCTTCGCGGTGGACGCGGTGGGCAACGTCTCGGTGAAGGCCACGGCCACGGGCACGCCGCAGGACAACCAGCCGCCCGCCAACGTGCAGAGCCTGCGACGGACGGACGTGGTCTCGCCGTAACACAGCGCCTCATCGCGCCGATGGCGGTCCATCGGCTGACTTCCTGGCCCGGCGCCGGCAACGGCGCCGGGCCTTTTTCTTGGGCGGCGGGATGGGTTAGGCTAGGCGCCGGCGGGGCCGCCCCCGATGCCGGACAGATGTGCCGGAGCCTCGCCGGGGAGGGGAGGATCATGACGGAGAGGCTCATGACGAGGACGCGCTCCTGGTTGCTGGCATCCCTGCTCACCGCCGGCGTGGCCGTGCTGGCCGGCTGCGAGGCCCCCGAGGAGGAGCCCCCGCCGCCGCCCACCCCCGCGCCGCGCACCGAGGCTCCTGCGCCGGCCGGCTACACGCTTCCCCGCGGTCTGGAGAGCCTGGAGATCGCCACGCCGCCGGACAACCCCCTCACCACCGGCAGGATCGCCCTGGGCAAGCAGCTCTTCTTCGACAAGCGCCTGTCCCGCAATGACGACATGTCGTGCGAGACCTGCCACATCCCCGAGAAGGGTTGGGCCGACCCGCGGCCGCTGTCGCCCAAGTGGGACGGCAGCATGAACACGCGCCACTCGCCCACGCTCTACAACGTGGCCTTCTACCCGGAGCTGTACTGGGACGGCCGCTCCCAGGGGCTCGAGGCGCAGGTGCTGGCCGCCTGGAAGGGGAACATGGGGGCGGAGCCCGAGGCCATCGCCGCCAAGCTGGCCGCCATTCCCGGCTATGCCTCCCAGTTCCAGGCCGAGTTCGGCGGCGCCCCCACCGGTGACGGCATCGTGAAGGCGCTGTCCGGCTTCGTGCGCACCATCCACGCCGGCGACACCGCCTGGGACCGCCATGCCCAGGACGACGCCTCCCTGCAGGGCTCCGAGATCGGGCGCGGCTTCAAGGTCTTCTCCGAGGTGGCCCAGTGCGCCCTGTGCCACGCGCCGCCCATGTTCTCCGACGCCGACTTCCACAACGTGGGGATCGGCTTCGACACCGACAAGCCGGACCTGGGCCGCGGCGGACATCTGGCCAAGAAGGCGGCCGACGCCAGCCAGCCGGCGCCGCCCGAGGCGGAGACCCTCAAGGGGGCGTTCAAGACCCCGACCCTGCGGGGGATCGGCCTGTCGGCGCCGTACTTCCACGACGGCCGCGCCGCCACCCTGGACGAGGCGGTGGACCTGATGCTCAAGGGGGGGATCGCCAACCCGCACCTCGACCCCAAGCTCAAGCCCAAGGAGCTCACGCCCACGCAGCGCCAGGAGCTGATGGCCTTCCTGAAGGCCCTGACGCCGGAGAACCCGGCTTACGAGCGGCCGCAGCTGCCGTAGGCCCGGGGCGGCATCAAGCAGAGCCTGTCAAGGAGCGAACCGGCCTGACCGGCCGCTGGTCGTGCCCGTGTCTCAGCCGGCGGCGCGCCGCTCGTTGTGCCAGCGCCCGCCGCGGCCCTGTCGCCCCAGCACCCACACCAGCCCCAGGGGGGCGCGGCCCCTGACCCGGGCCAGCCCGCCGTGCTCCCCCTGCTGGTGGTGGAACCGGCACAGGGTGATGCGATTGCCGGTCTGGTCACCGCCGCCGCGAGAGCGATA
>JBFGDW010000368.1:0-3402 GCA_041580435.1 Candidatus Polarisedimenticolia bacterium
CCACCACGCTCGCCATGCTCGATGCTCCTCCGGATGGTCAGGGAACGCTGCCGCGGACCGCGGCATTCCCACAAGGCTATCCCGCCGGGGGCGGGGGGTCAACGCGCCGGCTCAGTCGTCCTGGGACAGGTCGGTCCGGACCCGGAGGAAGTCCATGATGTCCCGGCGGGTGAGCATCCCGGCCAGGCGGCCTTCTTCCACCACCGGCAGCCGCCCCCGGCCGGTGCGCAGCATCCGCTCCAGAACGTCCACGATGTCCTCGCCTGGATGGGCCATGTCGGCGTCGCCGAGGGGCGTCATGGCCTCCCGCACGGTGCGCCGGGGCCACTCCTCCCTGGGGTGGGCGCGGATGTCCTTGAGGGTGAGGATCCCCTCCACCTGATCGCCCCGGGCCACCGGGTAGCCCACGAAGTGGTGGCGCAGGAAGGCGTTCTCCACCGCCTCGGCCAGGCTCTGGGCCGGGTCCAGGCAGACCACGTTGGGGCTCATGATGTGCCGCACCGGCGTGCCACTCAGGTTCTGCCGGATGAGGGCGCGTTCGGCGCTGGCGGCGGCGGCCTGGTTCAGGAACAGCCCCATGATCACCCACCACAGGCCATGGAAGTTGCCGCTCAGGGCGAACAGCACGCCCACCCCCATGAGCCCGAAGGCCAGGATGCGTCCCACCCGCGCCGCCGACAGGGTGGCCCGGGTGAACGATCCCTTGCTGCGCCAGATGGCCGCCCGCAGGACCCGGCCGCCGTCCAGGGGGAACGCCGGGACCAGGTTGAAGATCCCCAGGGCCAGGTTGATGATGCACAGGTACAGCAGGAGCGCGCTGACGCCGCGGGCACCCAGCGGGAGGCTGGCCAGGAACAACCCCAGGCAGACGGCGCTGATGGCGAATGAGGCCAGCGGGCCGGCCACGGCGATCTGCACCTCGTCGGCGGGGTTCTCGGGCTCGGCGCCCAGATGGGAAACCCCGCCGAAGATGAACAGGGTGATGCGCTCCACCGTCATCCCCTTGTACAGCGCCACGAAGGAGTGGGACAGCTCGTGGAGCAGCACCGAGATGAACAGGCACAGGGCCGCCAGCAGGGAGAGGGTCCAGATCTCCACCGGCCCCGCCCCCGCAACCTGCGCCCGGAACCACCCGGTGACGGTCCAGGCCACCAGCAGGAAGATGATGAACCAGGAGTAGTCGATGGTGATGCGGATGCCGGCCACGGAAAACAGATCGAACCCCGTGCTCCGCCCCCGAGGGGCGGGCCGGCGGCCGTCAGGAGGGTCTGGCTGGGGGTCCGGGATCCGGAGCCTCTAGGCCTGCGGGACCTTGGACCAGGCGTCGTTCCAGACGCCCTTGGTGCGCAGGGTGGTGACGAAGCGCGGGTCCGGGTAGACCTGCCCGGCGATGCGGCGCAGGATTCCCTCGCCGTGGAGCACCGCCTCCTTGCGCGCCGAGGACGACGCCCGGGTGAGCAGACCGTTGAGGGGGAGGCAGGAGAGGCGACCGTTCTTCTCGCGCACCTGCCACCAGTCCTTCCCCTTGCGGAAGAAGGCGAAGCCGGGCATGGGCGTGTCATCCAGCAGAGAGGAGGCCACCAGGTTGTCGTCGCCCACGGAGGCCGCCGCCTCGAAGAGGAACTTGCGCGCCTCCTCGCGCCCCTTCTTGCACGCCTCCAGAAAGCCGGCCCGGGTGTAGCCGCTGCGGGCGCCGCTCTTCTTGACGTGCCCCCAGGCGTGATCGAGGGCGTCACCCCAGCCGCTGCGCGTGGGCGGGGAGGCCAGGGCCTCCGCCATGAGCTCCAGGGCCTCACCCACCAGCGGCGGGTCGGAGGCCACCATGGCCGACACGCGATCGTAGATGCTCCGGGAACGGGCAAGAACGCAGTACTTGTGACGCGCCCAGATGTGCTGGATCAGGGTGTCCTGTCTCATCGGTTCCCCTCGGGGTGACAATGGGTGGTTCTTTCCTCTCCTCGCACTAGGCGGCCAGCCGGTTGTAGATCCAGGCCATGGCGGCGCCGAACACAAAGCCGGTGGCTGCTCCCCACACGCCACCCACCACGGCGGCGAAGGGACCGGCTCCGTAGCCACGGAAGAGAGTGGACAGGATGGTCACGAAGGGAACGCCCAGGCCGGTGAGCCACGCCAGCGCGCCTGCCAGTGCCAGAGCTGATCCCAACGCTATCCCGAACGCTGTCCCGAAGCGAAAAAGACTGAGCCGAACCATGACCAATCTCAGGACCGTCCGCCGGGAGCGGATTCTATCACAAGGATCCAGCCGTTCCGGACGTCAAGAACGCGGCCAGGCGCTCCAGATCGACATTGCCGCCCGACACCACGGCGGCCACGCGCGCCTGACCCCCCGGCAGGGGGATCTTCCCGGCGAGGAGGGCCGCGGTGGCCGCCGCCCCCGCCGGCTCGGCGAGGATCTTGCATCGGGACAGGAGCAGGCGCATGGCCTCCACCATCTCGGCGTCGGTGATGCGCACCACATCATCCACCAGCGCCTGCACATGGGCCAGGGTCAGCTCTCCGGCGAAGGGGGCCGACAGGCCGTCGGCGATGGTCTCCAGCCGCTCCAGGCACTCGGGGCGGCCCGAGCGCAGCGAGCGCCACATGGCATCGGCCCCTTCCGGCTCCACGCCGAAGACCCTGGTGCGCGGGGAGATACCCTTCACCGCCGCGGCCACTCCCGAGATGAGGCCACCGCCCCCCACCGGCACCACCACGGCGTCCAGATCGGCCAGATCCTCCATGAGCTCCAGCCCCACGGTCCCCTGGCCGGCGATGATGCCGCGATGATCGAAGGGGTGCACGAACGTGAGCCTTCGTTCCTGCTCTATCTCCTTGACGCGAGTGAAGATCTGGGTCAGATCGCCGTGCAGGATCACCTCGGCGCCGTAGCCCCGGGTGGCCTCGATCTTGGACGCCACGGCCCCCTCGGGCATGACCACCACGCAGGGGGCGCCGGCCAGCCGGGCGGCCAGGGCCACTCCCTGGGCGTGATTGCCCGCCGAGACGGTGCAGACCCCGCGCTGCCGCGCTTCCGGGTCGAGGGATGCCAGGAAGTTGAGCGCGCCGCGGATCTTGAAGGCCCCGGTGCGCTGGAACAGCTCCTGCTTCAGGAAGAGGGTGCAGCCGGCCAGCCGCCCCAGGCTCTCGGCCGAGGCCACCGGCGTGCGGTGGACCCGATCGCCCAGCACCTGCCGGGCGCGGCGGATGGCGGCCAGATCGACCAGGGACGCTGCGCTCATGGGGACATCCGCGGAAAGTCTACCACTGCAGGGGTTTGCGCCGTCGCCTGACGGACCCTAGATTCCCCGCAGGTCCCCCGTGGAGATCCTCTTGGACAACCTTCGGCACAGGGAGCCCGTCGTCGCCGCCCTCCTGGGGCTGGTGCCCGGCGCCGGGCACCTC
>JBFGDW010000369.1:0-3385 GCA_041580435.1 Candidatus Polarisedimenticolia bacterium
CCACCGTCTTTCCCAGCCCCACCTCGTCGGCCAGCAGCCAGCGCACCGGGTCGGCCCGGGTCGCCTGCTCCGCCACGTAGAGCTGGTGGGGGAACAGCCGGATGCGGCCGCCCAGGAACGATCCCAGCCCCTCGGCCTCGCGCAGCCGGAGCAGGTGCAGGGCATCGAGGCGGTTGGCGAACTCCTCCACCAGGTCGATGTCCCCCCCCGCCAGGCGCTCCAGGGGGCCGCCGGTCTCCTCCAGGGGCCACAGATCCGCCGCCGCCATCCGCCGGCCGTCGTCCAGCAAGCAGGCCCCGCCAGGCAGGCAGGCGGTGATGCGGGCCGTGGCCGGCCCATCTCCCACCCGCACACGCTGCCCCGGGCGCAGCGATAATGGAGCGAGGGCCTCCGAGCCGGCGGACAGGCGCAGCGTCTCTCCCGCCTGAGGAAACTCCACCACGAGCGTGCGCCCCTCCACCCGGGCCACCCGCCCCGGCCCCAGGCCAGGGTTGTGGCGGTGAACGATCCGGTCGCCTGGGCGGAAGGGCTGCTCGTTCACGGCGCCCCCAGGCGCTTGAGGGCGCGGGTTTGCATGGCTTCAGCCTACACCAGCGACCCCTGCCACACGGCCGGGGGGAGTGGGCTATGATGGTGCCCCGCACTCAATTGACCCTGGGAGGTGTTTCGTGTCGGATCCCACGCCCTTCGACCTGCGCCGCATGCGCATGCCCAGCATGGGCGGACTGCGCGGCGCCAGCATCGGGCGCTTCATCCTGGTGGCCGCCGTGGTTCTCCTGCTCCTCACCAGCTGGTTCCAGGTGGGGCCGGAGAGCGTGGGCGTCATCCTCCGCCTGGGCGCCTACAACCGTGAGGTGCCACCGGGGCTGCACTTCAAGCTCCCCCTGGGGATCGAGCAGGTGTACATCGTGGAGACCCAGCGCCAGCTCAAGGAGGAGTTCGGCTTCCGGACCGAGCGGGCCGGGGTGGATACCCGCTATGCCCGGGGGAGCTTCGAGAGCGAGTCCCTCATGCTCACCGGGGATCTCAACGTGGCGGTGGTGGAGTGGATCGTCCAGTACCGCATCGTGGAGCCCACCAACTTCCTGTTCCGGGTCCGGGACGTCCGCGACACCTTCCGCTACATGTCCCAGGCGGTCATGCGGGAGAAGGTGGGGGATCGCACCATCAACGAGGTCCTCACCGTGGGCCGCACCGAGCTGGCCCTGTCGGTGCAGGAGAAGCTCCAGGAGCTCTGCGACCAGTACGAGACCGGCATCCGGGTGGAGCAGGTCATCCTCCAGGACGTCACGCCGCCCGACGAGGTCAAGCCCTCCTTCAACGAGGTCAACCAGGCCCAGCAGCAGAAGGAGACCCTCATCAACGAGGCCAGGGCCGAGTACAACCGGGCGGTTCCCCAGGCCCGGGGCGTGGCCCAGCAGACCGTCCAGCAGTCCGAGGGGTACGCCCTGGACCGGGTCAACCGGGCCAAGGGGGAGGCCGACCGGTTCAAGGCGGTCTTCGCCGAGTACCGCAAGGCTCCCGAGGTGACCCGCAAGCGCATGTACCTGGAGACCCTGCAGGCGGTCATCCCCAAGGTGGGCCGCAAGCTGGTGGTGGACAAGGAGGCCGGCAATGTCATCCCGCTCCTCAACCTGGGCGGCGAGGCCATGAAGCCCGCCCCCGCCGCGCCGGGAGGTCAGCCATGAGGGGAGCCGTCATCGTCGTCATCCTCGCCGTCCTGGCCCTGGTGGTCCTGGGTGGCGCCCTCTACGTGGTCAACGAGACCCAGCAGGTGGTCATCACCCAGTTCGGAAGGCCGGTGGGGGAGCCCATCATGACCCCAGGCATCCACTTCAAGGTGCCCTTCATCCAGGCCGCCAACTACTTCGACAAGCGCTTCCTGGAGTGGAATGGCGATCCCAACCAGGTCCCCACCCGGGACAAGCGGTTCATCCTGGTGGACACCTACGCCCGCTGGCGCATCACCGACCCCCTGAAGTTCTTCCAGCGCCTGCGCGACGAGCGCGGCGCCCTCTCCCGCCTGGACGACATCATCGACGGCGAGACCCGCAATGCCGTGGCCAGCCACGACCTGGTGGAGATCGTCCGCTCCACCAACCGGGATGTGCAAGTGGATCCGGAGCTCACCATCGAGGAGCAGACCACGGCCCTGGAGACGGTGCGCACCGGGCGGCTGGGCATCATGGAGATCATCCTGGCCGAGTCCCAGAAGCGCTCCTCCGACATGGGCATCGAGATCCTGGACGTCCGCTTTAAGCGCATCAACTACAACGACGAGGTGCGCCGCACCGTCTACCAGCGCATGATCGCCGAGCGCCAGCGGATCGCCGAGCGCTTCCGTTCCGAGGGGCTGGGCGAGAGTGCCCGCATCCGTGGCGAGAAGGAGCGGGAGCTGAAGCAGATCGAGTCGGAGGCCTTCCGGCTGGCCGAGGAGATCCGGGGCCGGTCCGACGCCGAGGCCACCACCATCTACGCCGAGGCCTACAACCGGGACCCTGAGTTCTACAGCTTCTACCGCACCATGGAGGCGTTCCAGGAGAGCCTGGACAAGGACTCCTGGCTGGTGCTCACCACCGACGGCGACTTCTTCCGCTACCTGGACCGGGCGGGCGGAGGCCGGCGCTAGGGGGGCGGGGGCTAGCCGGCGGGCCTGTGGGCCTTGCGTCCGCCCCGGGCGATGGACTCGGCCCCGGCCCGGCTCTCCTGCAGCCGGCGGGCCAGCTCCACCGCGCGCTCCAGCAGGGCGCGGGTCCCCTGGCGCAGCTCCTCGCTGCCCGCCACCACCTCCACGTTGCGCTCCATGTCCTCGGCGGACCAGCCGCGGCTGTGGGCCACGTAGGGGAACGGCGGGAACACGAAGCCGATCTCGGCGAAGAACCCCAGCATCTGCCCCGCCACCGCCTGGATGCCGTCCTGGCCACCGGTGATGATGAAGGCCGCCGCCTTGTCCTGGATGAGCACCCGGTTGCGGATGGTGATCTGGTTCTGCACGCAGTTCATGCGCTCGACCATCTTGTAATAGAGGGAGCTGGCGGCGCCCCAGCGGATGGGGGTGGCCACCAGCACCACGTCGGCCCAGTGGACGATCCCCTCGTACACCTGCTGCATCTGATCGTCGGCGTCCATCTCGGTGATGGAGCAGGGCCAGGTGCAGGCGTGGGCGCTCCTGGAGTAGAACCCCTCGCACGCCCGGAAGGGGAGCTCCCGCAGGCGCAGCAGGCGGGCCGGGAGCCCCAGACCGTCCCGGGCATGGGCCAGCGCCGCGTCCAGCAGCGCGTCGGAGGTGGAGTAGCGCGGGTGCGCCACGTCCATGACGGTGGTGGAGATCCCCAGCACCCGGGGCGGGCCGTCGTGGGGCTCGGCCTTGCGGGTCAGGGGATGG
>JBFGDW010000370.1:0-3378 GCA_041580435.1 Candidatus Polarisedimenticolia bacterium
CTCGGAGAGCCACGACCACGTGAAGATGCCAGGCACGATCTCCTGCATGCTCACCTCCGTGGGGTGCCGCCGGCGCCGATCCTATGCCAGTTTGCCTCCCCTGGCCATGGGGGCTAGAGTCCCCGCGGCATGCCCGCCGCATCCTCATCATGCCAGCCACGCATCCTGCTGCTGGCGTCGTCCAACCGCGCCAAGCTGGCGGAGCTGCGCCGGGCCTCCGCCCGGCTTCCCCTCCGGATCATCACCGCCGAGGAGTCCGGTCTGGAGCTGCCCGAGGTGGCCGAGGATGGAGAGACCTTCGCCGACAACGCGGCGCTCAAGGCGCTGGCCGCCGCGGCCGCCGCCCAGCAGGCCGGGGTGGACCTCTGGGCGCTGGCCGATGACTCCGGCCTGGAGGTGGACGCCCTGGGTGGCGCGCCTGGCGTCCGCTCGGCGCGCTTCGCCGGCGCCGCGGGCGACCGGGAGCGGCGAGACCGGGCCAACATGGAGCTCCTGCTGGAGCGGCTCCGGGAGGTTCCTGACCAGGGGCGGACCGCGCGCTTCGTCTGCGTCCTGGCGGTGGCCGACGCCACCGGCGTGCTGGCCACCGTGGAGGGGACGGTGGCGGGCCGCATCCTGCGCGCGCCCCGGGGGAGCGGCGGCTTCGGCTACGACCCGGTCTTCCTCCATCCCCCATCGGGCATCACGTTCGCCCAGATGGAGCCGGCCGCCAAGCAGGCGGTCAGCCACCGCGGCCAGGCGCTGCGCCGGCTGCGCGCCGCACTGGCGCGGCTGACCCGCACGGCGGTGGCGCTGAGCCTGGTCCTGGGCCTCGCCGCCGGCGGAGCATCTTCTCTCGCCGGCGACGATCCCGACGGACCCGTCGTCTCGGACCGCCCCAGCTTCGGCGACGGCCCCGGCCTGGTCCCGGTGGGACGGGTGCAGGTGGAGGGAGGCGCCACCTTCTCGTGGGGCGGGCCGGCCGAGAGCTGGAGCCTGGGTGAGCTTCTGGTGCGCACGGGCGTGTCTCCGCGCACCGAGATCCAGGTGGGGCTCAACTCCTACGTGGACCCGGCGGGCGCCGGAGGCAGCGGCGTCCAGGACGCCGCCCTGGGGTTCAAGCTGCGCCTGCTGTCAGGCGATGGAGAGAGGAAACCCGACCTGGCGCTGCTGGGGATCACCTCCCTGCCCACCGGCAGCGACGCCCAGGGGGCCGACGGGCTGATCCCCGAGGCGCGCCTGGCGGCGGCCTGGGCCCTGGGGGAGCGTCTGGGCCTGGGCGCCAACCTGAACTACGCCTACGTCCTGGACGGGGCCGAGCGCTTCCACCGCCTGGCGGGCGGGGTGTCCCTGGGCGCGTCGCTGACGCCGCGGCTGAGCGCTTACGGCGAGCTGTTCAGCTTCGTGCCGGCCACCGCGTCGGATCCCAACGATCACTTCGTCAACGCCGGCGTGCTGCTGGCCCTCACCGACAACGTCCAGCTTGACCTGCGCGCCGGCCACCGCCTCGGCGGCGATGATCCCGACTGGTTCGCCGGCTTCGGCGCCACCTGGCGCCCGCGCCGCTGACCCACCCGGCCCGCCCCGCCGCGCCCGGCTGGAAGAACCTCCCGCGGCCCAAGGTTGGCGGTGGTGTACGATCCCACAGGACCCACCCATGCGCATCGCCGCCGTCGCCAGCGCCTTCCCGCCGCACTACTACGAGCAGGAGACCCTGCTGGCCAACCTGAGCCGGCGCTGGGCCGGCCAGAGGAACGGCCTGGCGCGCCTGGCCAGCCTGCACCGCAACGTCCTGGTGGGCGGGCGGCACCTGGCCCTGCCCCTGGAGGAGTACGAGCGGCTCGCCTCGTGGGGCGACGCCAACGATGCCTGGATTCGCTGCGCCGAGGAGCTGGGCGCCACCGCCCTGGAGGCGGCCCTGGCCAGGGCCAATCTCGCGCCGCGCCAGGTGGACGCCCTCTTCTTCGTCTCGGTCACGGGGATCGCCACCCCCTCCATCGACGCCCGCCTCGTCAACCGCCTGGGGCTGCCGTCCCATGTCACGCGCGTCCCCATCTTCGGCCTGGGGTGCGTGGCGGGCGCCGCGGGACTGGCCCGCGCCGCCGACCACGTGCGCGCCTACCCGGATCAGGTGGCCGCCCTGGTCTCGGTGGAGCTCTGCTCCCTGACGGTGCAGGCCGAGGATCGGTCGGTGGCCAACTTCATCGCCACCGGCCTGTTCGGCGACGGTGCCGCCGCCGCGGTGGTGTGCGGTGCCAGGGCGCGGGGTGGCGGGCCGCGCGCGGCCCATGCCGGAGCACGCACCGGAGGCGCCGCGTCCCAGGCGGCCGCGGCCGGGCGCGCCGCCGCCGGGAGTCCCGGCATCGTGGCCAGCCGCTCCGTCTTCTACCCCGGCACCGAGGACGTCATGGGCTGGGAGATCTCCGAGCGCGGCTTCAAGGTGGTCCTCTCCGCCGACATCCCCGACCTGGTCCGCACCCACCTGCGCCAGGATGTGGACCGCTTCCTGCACGACCACGGCCTGGCGCGCGGCGACGTGGCGGCATGGATCTGCCACCCCGGCGGGCCGCGGGTCCTGGAGGCCATGGAGGACGCCCTGGAGCTGCCCGGAGGCGCCCTGGACGCCACCTGGGAGAGCCTGTCCCGGGTGGGCAACCTCTCCTCGGCCTCGGTGCTGCTGGTGCTGGAGGAGTTTTTGGGGCCGCGCCGGCCGCCCGCCGGCGCCCACGGGCTGCTTCTGGCCATGGGGCCCGGCTTCTGCTCCGAGCTGGTCCTGCTGCGCTGGTGAGGAGGATCCCCTGGCGGACACGCGCATCCTGTTCACCCTGCTCATCCTGCTGGTGATGGCGGAGCGGGGGGTGGAGCTGGCGCTGTCGGTGCGCAACGCCCGGCGGGCGCTGTCCCGCGGCGGTGTGGAGGATCCCGCCGACGCGTACGGCTGGATGGTCGCCGTCCACACTCTCTTCCTCTTCTCCTGCCTCCTGGAGGTGTGGCTGCGCCGGCCACCGTTCATCCCGGCGCTGGCGGGGGCCATGGCGGCGGTGGTGGCTCTGACCATGGCACTGCGCTACTGGGCCATTGCCACCCTGGGCGACCGCTGGAACACCCGCGTCATCTCGGTTCCTGGATGCGCCGTGATCACCGCCGGGCCGTACCGGTGGGTCCGGCATCCCAACTACGTGGCGGTGACGCTGGAGGTGGCGGCCCTCCCCCTGGTCCACACCGCGTGGATCACCGCCGTGGTGTTCTCGGCGGCCAACCTGCTCCTGCTGCGGGCGCGCATCCGGGTGGAGGAGGCGGCTCTGCGCGCCCACGCCGACTACGACGGCGCCCTGGGGCGCCGTCCCCGCTTCCTCCCCTGGGGAGGCTGAGGCCCGGTGGCGCCGGCCGCGGGCAGGC